>JAZRAN010000108.1:0-4766 GCA_045634605.1 Candidatus Stercoripulliclostridium sp.
GTTAACGCAAATGCGGAGCAATGCTACGCACTTGCGAAAGTGTTCCGCTTTCGCTCTCTTTCACTAAACTTTCACTTGACTATTTTTTACTTTTGTTTTACAATATATTTACTAACTTTTTAATCATTAAATTATACCAAAGGTGACTATGAGATTAGACCAAAACGTCAATTCCGTTATCAACGAAATTATGGCAGGGGATAGCACTTGTATTTTGCTTTTTGCCCCGGAAACGCACGCAAAAGAAGATTTTGTATCGGAACTTTCCGGTAGATATTTTAAGCATTATTGGTTTTCCCCAAAAAACGATGACCTTTTTGAACTTTGTATGACTCTTGCCGATGGCATTATGTACGACAAGCCCGAAGTTTGCCTAAGGCTCCGTCAACTACTTTTCTGTCAATCGCTATATAATGGTCCCAAAGCGGTAATTAAGACCGTGCTCGACTATATTGCGGACGTAAAAAGAGAAGTCTTGGTCGTTTTTGAAGATATGGAACTACTTCCTTCTTCCTATGATTACGAGCTACTTTTGTATTTTATCAATAACGCTCCCCATAACCTAAAGATTTTGATTTCCGCAAGCGACTTTTTGACGATAGGACTCTATGGATTCGAGCCAAAGTATCCTATGCTCATAGACCAAAAAATTCTCTCTCATAAGGCGGACGAATACTCGTTTGAAGAATACGTCAAAGAACTTGAAGACGAGCATTTGGCGTTTTTGAGTTACGTTTCCGCAATAGATACCATTTCTAAAAACGCGCTGGAAAAAGCCTATGCCGACGGCGTTATGGTGCTAAACTATCTTTCTCGCAAGGGCGTATACGTACGCGCTCGTTCTTCCGCAGGCGCAAACGATACCCTTTATATTTTGGACAATTCTTTCCGTGAATATTTGGGCTCAATACGCGCAAATTACGCAAAGATTTTGGGCGAATATGCGGAAAAGGACCTAAACGATATGCTAGCCAACTCTCTTGCTAACGAAGGCTCCGATTATTTTGCATATTTATCGCACGCTATCTACACCAACAGTTACGCTCACGCAAACGAAGCGGTAAAAAAGATACTGCATTGTCCCAATCATATTCCCAAGGTACCTAATTTCCTAAAAGTACATCGTGAACTTCGTAGGTTTAATCCTAACAAGGAATATCCCTACGTATCCGCTTTCAAGGTATGCTTGGACGTTATGCAAAACGAACTACAAGAAGATACGCTCGAAGAAACTATCCGCTTGAAGAATTACTTCCAAGAAATAGGCGACGTGGTAACTTGCGTCATACTTGCAACGGCGGAGTGCTTAATATACGATAGAAACGGGGAAACGGAAAAGGTTTCCACGGTAATAGAAGAAGTAAAGGAAATTACGCAAGGGAACGAAAAAACGCAGTATTACTATCTTGCGACGCTCCTTATGATACCCAACTTCCCCCGTTATAGTTCCTTGAAGGCGAGCGAGATAGAAGAAAACCTTATAAAAGACGGGGTTAGCGAGCAATTTTGGTATTTCAAGGCGGTAGAAGACCTAGGATTTTATTATTATACGCTTGGTAATTACCGCAAATCTCTTGCTATGGCGAACAAACTCCACGATTTACTTCCCGCTTACGTAGTACCGCCCAGACTTGTTGCAATGTGCTACTACGATGAATTCGACCTTACTATTGCGGAAAGAAAGGTGGATGACGCTATTGATTTCACTTTGGAAAACAATCTTGACGACATACATATGCTCTATATAGCAAAGTCGCTCATATACGCATATCGTGGGGAAAGAGATAACTCTAGGAAGTACAGCGACCTTGCGCTAAAAAATATCGGCAAAAAGGATTCCTACGAAAAGTTCTTTACCATAATGATTAGGGTATGGCAACACGCAAAGGCGGGCGAGCATCGTTACGCCCACGACCTAGGCGCCGTATATCTTGCTTATGCAAGAGCAAAAGCTCCCGAATACGTACCCTTTATGCTTTCCGCCGTAGGTTACGCGCTCTTTAAGATGGGCTCTACCGACGAAGCGTATCAACTTGCAAAGGAAGCCATAAGGACGGGCGCAAATCGTTCTATTGCGTGGCTAATGTGTATGGGTATTGCGACCAACTGCTTGCTTTATAAGGACGACCTAAGGGAAGCAACCCAACTTCTTACCAACATTATCAAGGCGGCAAACAGCCACGGTATGCTCAAGCTCATAGTTGATTTTGCAATAGACGTATTCGCTCCCATTTTGGACTATGCGGAAAGGAATAACGTAGAGCCCGAAGCAATTGCGGAAATTATGTCCCAAGTACGCCTAAAAGAAGGCAGGGAAGAAAAGTGCGCAAGCGTCAAAATCGGTATGTTTGGCGACGTATACATTACCGTTGACGGCAAGGAACTACAATGGAAGACCAGAAAGAGTAAGGACCTATTCTTGCATTATGTACTGGCAGGGGACGTAGGCATAGACCGTAACGTTATACTCGATTTCTTATGGAAGGACTACTTATATGAAAGTGCCATCAACAACCTAAAGACCACTAATAACATAATAAGGAAGACTTTGGACAATGCGGGCGTAAAGTATAAGATAAACTACATCAATTCGAGATATTCCATCAAGGTAGAAAACCTAGACAACGATTACGCAAGATATAAAATGCTTGTCGAAAACTACGGCAAAGAACCCGAACTCCAAAGAAAAGCCGAAATTATGGACGATATCCTAAAGATTTATAAGGCGGACTTTGCTCTTGATATCGCATACAGCGACTTCGAGCACGAAAGGGTAAGCATCAAGCAAGAGTTGGTCATCAATATGATTAAACTCATCCGCGCTCTTGCCAAAGCGGGAGAATACCTAGAAAGCAAGCGTTTCTTGAACTCTCTAATACTCATAGACCGTGATAACGATTACGCTCATATGGTTGCGGAACTAGACAAATTTATCAATCTTACCAAATAGGAGCCGATATGAATTACACTAAAGAATGGAAAGATTATAAAGTAATTGCAACGGGGGGCGGATATAAGCTAGAAGACTTTGGCGGTATAATACTCCTTCGTCCCGACCCCCAAATTATATGGAACGCTCCCTTTGATATGCGCGCGTATAAGGGACTTCACGCTGTGTATGAAAGAAGTAGTACCGGCGGCGGAGAGTGGATAAAATTAAAGCCTATCCCCGACGAGTTCAATATTCATTGGCGTGACCTAAAATTCTCCCTAAAACTTATGGGCTTTAAGCATACGGGTGTTTTCCCCGAGCAAGCGTATAATTGGGGCAAGATGCAAGAACTCATAAAGGGCGCAAATAGGGAAATCAAGGTACTAAACCTATTCGCATACACAGGCGGAGCGACTATCGCTTGCGCAAGCGCAGGCGCAAAGGTTACCCACGTGGACGCAGCGAAGGCTATGTGCGAAAGGGCGGGCGTTAACGCAAGAATATCGGGACTAAAAGATAAGCCGATAAGATATATCGTAGACGATTGTTTCAAGTTCGTAGAAAGGGAAATCCGCCGTGGCAACAAGTATGACGCTATCATAATGGACCCGCCGAGTTACGGAAGGGGACCTAGGGGAGAAATGTGGAAGATAGAAAACAAACTCTACGAACTCGTAGAACTTACTTCCAAAGTGCTTTCGGACGAGCCGTTATTCTACCTTATAAACAGTTATACTACGGGACTTCAACCCAGCGTTATGAGTAACGTTTTGGAACTTGTGTTTGGAAATACCGAGCATATTTGCAATTCTTATGAAATTGGCTTGCCAACTGAACAAAAAAACATTATACTACCTTGCGGAGCAAGCGCAATGCTTGAGTTTGGGAAATAATTATGGAAAAATTTGATTTTAGAGACCTTAATATCGTATACGAAGACAACCACGTTATCGTAGTAGTCAAGCCCCAAAATCTACCCACTTGCGGTGATGAAACGGGGGATGATAACCTTCTTGACCTTCTCAAAGAGTATATAAAAGATAAGTACAACAAGCCGGGCGAAGTATATCTTGGACTTTTGCACCGCTTGGACCGTCCCACAGGTGGCGTTATGGTTTTTGCTCGCACTTCTAAGGCAGCAAGTAGGCTCAGCGAAAACATAAGAAACGGCGAATTGGAAAAGAGATATCTTGCAGTAACCGTAGGCGCGCCGAGAGATAAGAAAGGCATACTTCGTAACGGACTTATCAAGGACGAAAAGCGTAATATGGTAACCGTTGTACCTATGCACATGGAAGGCGCAAAGCAAGCGATATTAGAGTATAAGATAGTCGACCAAAAGGACGGAAACCCCAAGGTTGCTCTCTTCGATATCAATCTTGTAACCGGCAGAAGTCACCAAGCGAGAGTACAACTCAACACCATCGGTTGCCCCATATTCGGCGACTATCGTTACGCTCCAAGCAAATCTCCCCGTGGCTACAACCTAGCTTTATGGGCATACGAACTTCGTTTCCCCCACCCCGTAACCAAAGAAATGATGGTTTTCCGTGTCAATCCACCGCTTGATGAAACGCCGTGGAATATATTTGATATTGCCACAAAATTATCTATCATCAAGTAAAAACACGCTATTTTAGCGACCTACTTCACAAACATAAAAATCCCCACTCAGTCATTTACGTCTAGTAAACTCCTGTCGTGGGGATTTTTGTTTGCTTGTATCTCATCTAAACTAGCGTGTTTTTAAGTGCGTGGGTAGTTGCTTGGGTGCGAATACCACGCATTTTAGCGAATAGCATAGCAAAACAACGCTTTGCGTGGGAAAAGGTAT
>JAZRAN010000109.1:0-9960 GCA_045634605.1 Candidatus Stercoripulliclostridium sp.
TACCTAGAGAAAGGAATTGTACGCTAAGCACGTCTGCGTACTTATCAACTATGAGAGCGGGAAGGTCGTCGGCTTCTGCAAAACAAACCCTGTAAGAGTCGTTGTATCCGAGAGCTTTCCTGCTTTCATTAGCGCGATTTAGGCGCTCCAAAAATAGCTCTTTGGTATCCTGAACGTCTTCTCTAATGAAAATACGAACTATGATTTTGGAAAGGTGATTAATGTAACCTTTGCCTAGGAATTTGCCGTCCCAAGCGCAAACGGTAGCAAGGGAACCGTTACGGTCCTTACCTTCTATCCTTTGTACTTCGTTGGCGTAAACCCAACTATGTCCTGCCAGTATGCGTTTTTCTTCGCCTTTTTTTAAATATAAAGTGTATGCCATAATTATATTATAAAGGCTAATGCCTTTAAGCGCAATAAAATTTAGCATTTTTTAGAAAACCTATATTGACTAAATGCGCGCGTGAGTGTATCATATAAGTAATCGTTAATATAGGAGAGATTTATGAGAGCAAAAATCTTTATCGTTGTAATATCGCTTGTTTTAGTGCTATCAGTTGGTGGCATAGCAGTTGCAAGTTCACTGGACCTAATAGGAGAAAAAGAACCGGAAGTAGTATTCTCCGTTTGGGGTGACTCTATTGCAGAAGCAGTTTTAGGCGCATCTCCCATCGGCGAAAGAGATGGTTTTGGTTACTATGGCCTAGTCGGCAGAATTGCAAACTTCGAGTTCCATAATCGTTCTGTTTCCGGCCATATGACGGGTCACTTTTATGATTACATAACGGCTCCCGACGATGGCGCTCGTATGAATAATACGCTACTTAAAACTTCCGATATAATTGCAATATCTATATTAGGTAACGACCTTCTCCAAAACGACGTAAGCCAAATGACCGTTGATTATGCTAACGGTATCACTACCGACTTGGACGAGAACGTCGCTATCGCTCGTGAAGATTTCAAACTTGCTATGGATTATATTAGAGAAGTTAATCCCGATGCAAAGATTCTTATCCAAACCGTTTATAATCCTATGTTCGTTGGTTCCCATATTCTTATGGATTCCGCTCGCGACGCGCTTTATGCAAAGGGACTTAATGATGCGGAAATTAGAGAAATGGGCGGTTATATGCTAGATGCGCTTAACGGAATAATCTTTGATTATCTTGAAGAAAATCCTAATTCTTTGACGGTTATAGACGTTAGAAAGGAGTTTGACGCAATATATAACGCAGATAATCATCGCGGAGCAGAGCTATTCTATAACGACGGGGTTCATCCGTCAAACGAAGGACACGCTGTTATCGCAGGTTTATACCTAGAAAAAATGGTAGAATGGGGTTACGTTAGCGAAAATAAAGTTCTAAAGAAGTATAAGGATATTAGGGTTGACCAACTTGAAAGACTTTATGAAAAGGAAGACACCGCAAGCGTTATAAAAGAAGTTCGCTCGGCGGAAAGCTATGATGAAGTTACTAACGCCTTCTTCCGTTTTGCAGAAGATAAGACTGCAGTTTTAGATAAGAAGGCAACGGAAAATAATCCCTATACCGCGTTTGAAGAAACCAAGCGTTTCTACATTAAAGACGTCAACGTATTGGGCATCAATGGTTTAATTTATTACGTGCTAAATGCTAGAGAAAGTTATATTGATTTTAATACTGACGGCACAATGAGACTACAACTTACCCTTGGTAACGGCGCAGGCGCAACCGTTGATAGTTTGCTCCAAGACGTAGACCTTAGTACTTTCGAAATTGCTCCTATCGTCGATAAATACGCAGTCGAACTATTCCCCGGCTTTACCACTGACGACGTTTTATATTCATTTGGACTACTTGACGATAACCTAGGAGTAGGCTTTACCGGATTAGATACCGAACACGAAGGAATCAAGGCTCTCATCAATAGCATAGAAAAGGATGGTAAACTTCCTTCAACTTTGAGTATCCCCGAAGGTCTTGGCATCAAGTGCGAATGCAGATATACCATTAGGGAAGTTGTCAATCCCCTAACCGGTGAAGAAATGACTCAAATTCATATGGGCGCTCCATATGAAAACGGAGATGGATACGTAATTATGACTTATAAAACAAACGAAGAAGGTAAAGAAGAAGTTTACTTTAATATCGACTTCATACAAATTTACGTAAGAGCGGAAGGAAAATAATGCGTTCCTATGATAATCTAATTTGTCCAAGATGCGGTTGCAGACTATCTCGTAACGGGGGTAGTCTGTTCTGCTTTTTTAAGCATTGTTACGATATAGCGTCAAGCGGATACGTCAATTTAGTGTTATCCGGAGCCAAGGCCCAAGACAATAGCGGTGATAACAAAGAGATGATGCAAGCCCGCAGAAGAACTATGGATAGGGGATACTATAAGGCGCTTGCGGATAAAATTATAGAAATAATTGGAGAGTATCCGCACGGTGATATTCTTGACGTAGGGTGTGGCGAAGGTTACGTTACGGGAAGAATTGCTAGCGCATATTCAGAAAGCAACGTGCGTGGCTCGGACCTTGCGAAAAATGCCGTTCTTCTTGCCGATAAACGTTATAAAAACGCCAGTTTTATAGTGGGCAATTCTGCGTCACTCCCAATTCTTGAAGGTAGCGTTGACGTTTGCGTTGCAGTATTTACTCCAACTTATTTTGGCGAGTTGGAAAGGATAATCAAAAAGGGCGGTATTCTTATTAAGGTAAACCCTGCGCCCGAACATTTGCTTGACCTAAAAGAATTACTCTATGAGAATACCTATTTGAACGAAGAAGAAAAGGTTGATGCAAGTGGCTTTGAACTCATAGATAGCCACCTTATAAGCGACCAATACGAAGCAACGGGAGAGGCAATAAGAGACTTGTTGCAAATGACTCCTTATTATTATCATACGCCCAAGGAAGCGATAGAACGCGTTTCCAAAATGGAAAAGGTAACGACAAGGCTTGCCTACGATATTAAAATATATAAAAGATGTTTGTAGAAATTCTAGGCAGACAAGTCGAAATTATACCGTCCAAGCGCAACAAAAGATTGCGTATGCGCATAGTTCCGCCCGATGCTCAAATTAAGGTGAGTTGTCCGCCTAGAACCAGTGTCAAGGCGGTGGAAAAGTTTGTTAGGGATAATGCTACTTGGATAGAAAAAGCAACGGCAAAAGTAAAGGTTGAACCTAACGATAAAAGCTATCTTGACGGCGGTAATAAGTTTATTTTGTTTGGCGTAAACTACGACGTAGTAGAAGTAGAAAGTGACCATTATTCTTTGACTTTAGGTATCGAAACTTGCATTTTAAGTAGTCCAAAAAACGCAACAAGAGAAGATAAGTGTAACTACGTCAAGCGTATTATGAAGGACGTTATAAAAAAAGAAATCCCACCGCGCATAAAGAAGTACGAAGAAATAATAGGGGTAAAATGTAGTGGCGTAAGCTATCACTTTACCAAGTCAAGATGGGGCTCTTGTAATCATCGCACGAAAAAGATAAACTTTAGCGTTTACGCAATTCAAAAACCTATTGAGTATCTTGACTATTTGGTTTGTCACGAGTTGCTACACATTATTTATCCAAATCACGGAGTAGCATTCAAATCTCATCTAAAAAGTATAGTCCCAAACGCAGAAACGCTAAGGAAATTAAAGTAATTATGGTTATAGATTTTCACACGCATATTTTCCCGGAAAAACTTGCTACTAAAGCATATGAAACACTATCCGTTCCCGCAAGGACTGCGGGTTATGCGCCCATACACAATTTAACCAAGGCAGGCTTGCTTGGGAAAATGGACGAATATGGGGTAGACCTATCCGTTGTTTGCCCTGTTGCTACAAAGCCCACGCAAAGTCAAAAGAATTTGGAGTGGGGTATAACGCTTAGAAGTGAAAGGTTAACTTGTCTAGCCGGACTCTTTCCTGACGTAGAAAATTGGAAGAAGAACGTAGACGATGCAGTAAGTATGGGGTATAAGGGAATCAAACTTCATCCCGAGTATCAAAACTTTATCGTTGATGACAAAAGCATGTTTCCACTCTATGAATATGCGTTTAGTAAGGGCTTGTTTATACTCTTTCATGCCGGTTACGACCCGATAGGAGAAGAGCCTTTTAAGTCAAATCCGCAAAAGTTTGCGCGCCTGGCGGAAGAGTTCAAAGGAGCAAGGATGGTTATTGCCCATCTTGGTGGTCAATCGCAATGGGACGACGTAGAAAAATATCTTGTGGGCAAGGACGTATATCTTGATACCGCGATGGGATTTGGCTTTTTTAGTCAAGAACAATTTTTAAGAATTTTAAGCGCGCATGGTAGTGATAAAATTTTGTTTGGTTCCGATTCTCCTTGGTCAAACACGGGGCGAGAATTGTTAGCTCTTCGTTCTTTACCTATAGACGCCGAAGAAAAAGAAAATATTTTATGCAAAAATGCTAAAAAATTATTAGATATACTCTAAAAATTAAAATTTGGTATTGCCAAAACCCATTTTTTGTATTATAATATATACTCTATTAAAGAACTATTATTTATAAAGGGGCAAAAATGGGCGTATACGCAATCGTAATCTTAATACTCGTTTTGTTTTATACGTTCTACGTAGGCTTTAACGATGGCTCTACCGCAATCGCAACTACGGTAGTTTCTAGAGCATTTACCCCTAAACAAGCGATTATAACGGCATCTATTACAAAATTTGTTCTTCCCATTGCCGTCTTTTTCCTAGGCTCGACTTCCGTTGCGTCCAACATAAACGAAAGTTTGATATTTGGCGAATTCTTTGAAGGAATATCTCAAGAGCAAGGCTTTGCATTTGTTTTAGCGGGTATGATAGGCGCAATAATTTGGGGCGCAATAGCTTTCGCTTGCAAAATTCCTAATACTATTTCGCACACGTTGCTTGGTGGAATAATAGGCTCTGCAATCGGCGCGTTTGGATTTAACGCTATACAATGGAAGGAGTACGTTTTGCTAAACGTCGTTGCAATGGTGCTTCTTGCTCCGCTAGTCGGTTTCTTGCTTGGTTACGTTTTCTTATTAATTACCAAGAAACTTGTTAGACACGCTCCGCGCAGAATGAATAATTTCCTACAAGGCATACAAAGGGTAAACTTAATCATACTTACGGGAGCCTTTAGCGCAAATAACTCACAAAAAGCGTTCGGCGTAATACTTTTGCTTGGTACCGTTGGACTTGCCGACTTTAAGGGCGATAATTTACCGCTTTGGGTTGTATTGCTCGTTGCGGGAGCGCTAACGCTAGGCATGCTTTTTGGTGGATTCAGAGTAATGAATACCGTTGGTAAAAAGATATTCAAGATTGCTCCCATACACTCGGTCGTAGCGCAATTTACTACTTCTTTAGTAAGTATAGCCGGTACCGGTCTTGGCATATCGCTTGGTATGGGACAAGTTATGACTTCTTCCGTTGTCGGCGTAGGCGCTGCGGAAAGAGTTAGGTCTGTCCAATGGACGACTGCGGGTAAGATAACGCTGGGATGGTGTTTCACTTTGCCTATATCTATGCTTGCAGGATTTGGAGTATATAAACTAGTTGCTTTAATTATGGGAATATAAGGAGAAGATATGTTGTTTCTAAAAAAACGTAAAGAAGATAGCTTTTATGATTTGCTCACGCGCCAAGCTCAAATGGTAGAAAAAGGCATGCGACTTTTGAACGAATATTGTTTGACGTGTAATGAGTCTATTGCTGATGCCGTAATCAAGGCGGAAGAAGAAGGCGATATGGTTAGAAGAATACTAATAGACGAAATTAACAAATCTTTTATTACGCCCATAGATAGAGAAGACCTATTTAAGCTTTCTGCAAAGTTGGACGAAGTTTTGGATTACGCAAAGACTTCAGTCGATGAAATCCGTCTTTTTAATATTAAGCCCGACCAAGAAATGTGCGACGTTACCGCTACGCTACTGGAAATGTCGGAGCACATGATTTCCGCAATTGCTAACATAGAAAAGCACGAAGCAATCGCATCTGACGAGGCAATCTACGTCAAGAGCTTGGAAAATAAGGTTGGGGACATTTGCGTCAAAGGTCTTGCAAATCTATTCAATACCGCAGATTTCCGCACGATATTCAAGTATCGCGAAATATATCGTCACCTAAACCAAACTGCAGATATAGCGGACGAAGCTATGGATACCTTACTCAAAGTTTTAGTTAAGATGTAATTATGGCACATAATTTTTATGCATATTTAAATAGGATGAAGTACATTAAGAGATGGTCTCTTATGCGCTCGATAGTCAACGAAAATATCATGGAGCACTCCGAACAAGTTGCTCAAATTGCTCATGCGCTTGCCATGATAAGCAACAAGTATTTTGGCGGAAACGTCAATGCGGACAGATGCGTTACGCTGGCAGTATTTCATGAGTGTAGCGAAGTTATAACCGGTGACTTGCCCACCCCTATAAAATATTATAATAATGATATTAAGGTTGCCTATAAGGGGCTAGAATCGATTGCTAACGATAAGTTACTTAGCATGCTTCCCGAAGAATTCCGTCTTGATTATAGCGACATAATTGCTCCCGATGAAGAAGACTATGAATATAAACTTTCCAAAGCAGCGGACAAAATTAGCGCGTACGTAAAATGCTTGGAAGAATTGAAATCAGGTAATAAGGAATTCCAAAAGGCAGAAAAGACTATCAAGAAAGATTTGGACGCAAGCCCACTTCCCGAAGTTGGTTATTTTATGGAGCATTTTATTCCCGGATTCAAAAAGACACTTGACGAATTAGATTAACCTAAAGAGCGATTATCGCTCTTTTTTATTTGACAAATATCTATATTTACAAAAGTTATATAGTGTGTTAAACTATATTATAGTTTAGTAAGAGAGGGAAGTCTGGTGAAATTACTTAAGAAGTTTTTTGCTTACGATGAAAAAAAAGAAGTTCAAAATAGAGAACTTGTCGATTATGCCATAGGAGTTTTTGGTCAAAATCACGCTTACAACATTATATCCAATTGGTTTATGTATTTCTGTACCGACGTTCTATTTATAGATACGTTGCTTATTGGTACAATTCTTGGCGCGGCTCGTATATGGGATGCGTTCAATGACCCGATAGTAGGCGTTTTTGTTGATAGACACACCTTCAAGAGTGGGGAAAAACTAAGACCATGGCTCAAAATAATGGCGATACCGGTAGGTATCCTTTCTGCTCTAATGTTTGTCGACTGGGGACTTCCTAAAAACCTAATGGGCGTATATATTGTAGTGGTATATTTCCTTTGGGATATTTTATATTCTTTCCAAGACATAGCTCAATGGGGTATGACTGCAATGATTTCTACTCGCTCCGATGAACGTGGCAAGGCTGCGCAATTTGGTAGAATTGGTGGAATGATGGGGGGATGGCTACCGGGGCTCCTTACTATTGCAATAGCCAATCTTCCTTCCGTAGGAATTTCCGAAAAAACTATTTTCCTAATAGCCGGTATCGTGTTTGGCCTTGGTGGAATGTTACTTTCTATGCGCGCGGCAAAGACTAAGGAGCGCACTCCCGTTAAGCCCCCCGAAGGCGGATTGAAAGATTCCTTCAAGTTAATCTTCACTAATAAAATTGCTATGTTCCTTGTTATAGCGGAACTTCTTGGACACGTTACGTTTAGAATACAAGACATATATTTCTTCAAGTATATGGTATCTCTTAACTTGTTTGGAACGGAAATAAACGGTCTTAACGTCCAATTTGTTTATGGACTCCTAGTAGGACTACCGGGCACGCTTTCTATATTCGTTGCAACGTGGTTTGCGCGCAAGATAGGCGGTATGAAGAACATTTTGGTTTTGTCTACAAGCCTTAACGTTTGCATGCGTTTGATTGCGTTCTTTATAGGTTTTGAAGGTTGGAAAATTGTGATTATGGGTATCCTAATTGCAATAGTTGGTATCCCACAAAATATGGCAGGTATAGCGACCACTACGCTTTGGGGAGATTCCGTAGACTATATGGAATGGAAGACGGGAAAGCGTAATGAAGCAAGTGTATTTGCTCTACAAAACCTAGTTGCAAAGGCCGGTAGCGGACTAGATACTTTCTTTACGGGCCTAACGCTAAGCATACTTTGCTTTGATGCAACTAAGTATGATTTAGGACTGCCACAAGACCCCACTTTCTACAAATACGTATGGCCCGTATATATTCTTGGTCCGGCTCTAGGCTCAATGCTCTATCTAGTACCATTGCTTATGATTAAGTATTCAAAGAAGCAAAAAGAGCAGGTAGAAAAGGAGCTAAAAGAAAGAAGAGAAGCGCAAGCTCGCGCCGTGGCGGTCGGAGAGAGTGAGTTTGAGTGTGAATTAGACTTTC
This sequence comes from Candidatus Stercoripulliclostridium sp., assembly GCA_045634605.1. Classification (GTDB taxonomy): domain Bacteria; phylum Bacillota; class Clostridia; order Christensenellales; family DTU072; genus Stercoripulliclostridium_A. The sequence goes on from JAZRAN010000109.1 coordinate 8,341, forward strand.
CGATTTATTAAAGGTTCGTCAAAAAATAAAATAAACCCTTGAAAATCTATTTATTATAGTATATAATAGTAATATCTATAGTCGTAGGCGCGCTTGTTGCGCCAAAAGGAAAGCGTATGCGTAATCTGGCAGAACAAAAGAAATTAGTTACTCCTATCATTTGGTTCATATTTATGGCTATACTTTACGTCGTCATTATCGGCGTGCTTTTCTTGAACGTTATCAACGTTGATTTTAGTATAGCGGGATATCGTTTTTACGACTTTAATGAAGAAGTTCAAAAGGTTGACGAGTACGACGTAGATGATGGCGAAACGGTTTTTTATATTGAAAAGGGTAGCAAGGTATTAGTTAAGGAAATTGCTATTGACGAGCTAAAAAAGGATGACGTTATCGCTTATTATGAAAAGGATGCTCAAAAGGTTATTGTTCATACCGCAATTTACGTTGAGCATCGTACCAACCTAGTTACCGAAGAAAGCAACTATATTATGCACGCGCTTGATAATACCGAGTACTATTCAGACACTATTGCATCGGAAAGGTTGCTTGGTAAGTACGTAACGGCCCTTCCCGTTCTTGGCATGGTAACGGCCTATTTGAGCTCTAGCTCAATTCTTATGTATGCAGTAATTATTGTCCTTGCTCTCTTTATGCTAGGCATTCCGCTTATTGTATTTGTGCTAAGAATTAAGGCAAGAAGAATAGGCTCTCCGTTCCCCGAAGGTGTCAATATCAACAAGCTCAAGACCGAAAATCTATATATTTATGAAAATATTAGAGAGTTTATTGCATCCAGTGGAATGAAGATAGAAAACGGTTATGATTGCGACCTTATCTATTTGGGAGATACGTTATTTGGCGTTTTGCATTGCACTAATGGAAATATGTACGTAAATATTAACAAGAATTTCCAACGTTACGATAACAAGCTTGACCGCTCCGGATATATTTGTATTCCGCACGCAGGTAACTTGGAATCGGCAAAGAAACGCATAAATTCCGTATATAGAGCCTACTTTATGGACATGAAACAACAAGGTGGCGCACCTAGACGCAGACCGCAACAAAAGAGAAAATAATTAATGAAAAGAACCCCCAAAGCATAGGGGTTCACTTTTTGTTAGGTTAATCACGTTGCGCGCAAAGTGTGTGGATTTAATTAAAGCTCTATTAAGAGCTTTTCTTTTGGCTCCTTTCTATTACCTTCATAAGTCTTGGACGATTGTATCGTTGTAGTAAAACAAAAACACTATCTATGAGCGCTGCCAGTATAGAAGTGATAATAAATACTGCAATTGCGTTAAAAGGAATGCAAAGAAGTATAGGTAAAAGTGAAAGTACCATAATTACTTCGTGTATGATTTCCGCTTGACAAGTGGCGCTCGCGATTTCTGTTAGGGTATGAGTTTTGGGGTCAAAGGTTTCGGGCGCATAGGTGGGAATATGCTTTTTCCACTTTTTAATTTTGATAAAATCAAAAAATCTTTTTTCCCAATTTTTTTCTTTAAACCAAGCCTTTGTGTAATCGATTTTGTTTTTGCAAATTGCGTTTATTCCTAAACCTACCACAAGTCGCATAAAAAAGTGGTAGAAGAAAACGCCGGCAGTAATAGTAAA
>JAZRAN010000110.1:0-3019 GCA_045634605.1 Candidatus Stercoripulliclostridium sp.
ATGTTTTAGTTCATATTTTCTCGCTCTTGTGTTAGACTTCTTAAAAACGCGTTTAGTTAGATGCAAGACACGACAAAATGAAAAACCCCGAAGGGTTGCCGTAGTAGACCTACTGCGCCCTGACGGGGTTTTTATTTTAACAAAGTATTGCGCTAAATAAACGCGTTTTTACTACTTGACGATTTCTAGTGCGTATCCAGGATACAACCTAATGTCGTAGTTATAAGCTTCGTCTAGGAGTACACCGTACTTGAAGTTTTCATCAACGTACCAACCCGTGAACTTATAGGTGTATTTTACGCCGTCTATGGTTACGATAATCTTACCATATTCGTTCTTATCGGAAGTGTTGTACTCAAATAGCTTGGTTTCATAAGAAGGTACGTTGTCCCAATATTGGCTGGTTGCGCCTACAACGGGATAGTTGCCATTCTTGTCTTTACCATTACAGCAAGCTTCGCCGATTTCATCATTAGTTCCAAGGGTTACGGTATCTTTGCCGTCAACGTAAGTCATAGCGTACTTCTTTTGAGCCTTAGCTTGAGTTGCGGTTATAACGCTGTTAGAAGGCATTGACTTGATGTCTTTGTAGAACTTGGTGGGGTCGGTAAAGTCGTTCATGGTGATTTGCTTGAAGGTTACTACTGCTTGACCTGCCATATAACGGAGAACCTTTTCGTGGGTGTCAAGTAGACGAGAAAGCGCCCAGTTGGTGTCGTATTCTTCGGTACAATTTTGGTGGCCGTTGCCGTCCAAACAAGCTTCGTCCATTTCTGCGCCACAGGACATCTTCTTCTTGATTAGAGTATCTTCAAAGTAAACGTCAACGTGCTTGTTAGCGGCTGCAGGGCTCTTATGGTATGCTTCGTAGTCAACTGCTAGAGTGGTATCGATGTTCTTCTTAACGCCGTCCCAATCTGCGTTGTTAGCTTGGTTTGCTTGTTCACGAGCGGTGTTCTTGGTGTAGTTAGCATCAAGGTTGATGTACTTAGCATCGTTTCTTCCTGCGTCTTCTTCAAGTTCTGCAAGAGCTACTTGAACGTATTCGGGAACCATTTGTTGACCGCTTACGATTTGTTCATAGTCGTAAGGAACTACGCTAAGGAATCTATCGATTGCAAGATAGTAAGTAACTTCATCTTTCTTTGCTGCTTGGATGGAGCGGATGGAGTCAGCGGAGTAAGAATAAATTTGATATTGCAAAGACTTGGTTAGGTCTGCGTTGGTAATCGTAGCGTGGTTGATAGAATACTTTTGGCTTTCTAGTTGTACGATTTCGTAGTTAACCTTCTTAATCTTGTTTGCAAATTGTCCTTGAGCTTCTTCGCTTAGGCTATTCCATGCCTTTGCTCTCTTGTTGTATTGGAGAGCCTTGTCGTCTTTACCGCTGTATTCCCAGTTTACGTCGGAAAGTTTGAGAGTGCTTTCTAGACCCATTGAGCAACCGGTTTGCATTTCTGCTGAATAAGTTAGGTCTTCGCCTACTTCGGTTATACCGTTAGTCTTGGAAGCGCCGTATTGACCGTTAACGAGAGAATTGCCGATAGCGCCTGCACCACCAACGTATACTTCAAGGTCTTTTTCTTCTTGAACGGATTGGAAGTTTAGTTGAACTTCATAATATTTCTTATAACAAGCATAGGAGTAACGATATGCTTCTGCGTAATGTCTTCTGTCGTAGTCACGATAACGGAGAGCTTCCGCATCGGTATCAAAGTAATCCTTGTGGTTTAGTTCAAGGAAGTCTTCATACTCGGTAACCCTACCAATTCTTGCGTTATCAACCATCTTAGTATCGTCGAATACTTCGTAGTCACGCTTTTGGTATTGATAGTAGTAACCATAAAGGCTCATCATGGTCTTTTTGTTGGTTGCTTGATAAGTAACGTCGTTGAAGGAAGTGATGTTGCCGTCCATAAATGCTAGGAAGTAGCTCAAAGTTTCATGGTCGAACATTTCATAGCGGAGATAATCTTCAAAGGTTATTTCGCTTTCATCCGCCTTGTTGAAGTCGTATGCAGGCATCATAACGTCATCGATAATTTCGATGCCGTAGCTTACGAGTTGGATAGCGGTACGGGCAAATTGGTCTGCCTTCTCTTCATAAATAGCGAAGATTTCACCATAAATCTTTCTCTTTTTGCGATTGATGTAGTCTTGAACTTCTTCTTCACTTTCAAAACGCGGAGATGCGTAAGAAGTATCCATTTCGTACTCGGTAAAGTCGTCGTAAATGGTTTGTAGTTCGTCTAGTTGGTCATAGTCTTCAAGTACGCTTGCATATCCTAGTCTAAATTCGTAATCGTTCTTGGAACGTTTTACGCCGTCTTCAAGCGCGTATGCATCGTCGTTACGAACTATGTACTTTACGATACCATCGGTCTTGTCTTCGTCAACACGAGCGGATGCCATTCTTTCGATAAAGCCTGCTGCGGTTGAGTAAGCAAACAAACGTTGAATCGTAGATGCGGACTCGTCGTCTACCCAGTTGCCTTCTAGGTCAAAGTAACCGATAGCGGATTGTAGTTCTTTAACGCCGGGATTCTTGATAGATTCTGCGTAATTACCAAAGGTAACGTAGAATTCTCTCATTTCTTCCACGGTATCCGGCCATGCGCTAGCGTCTTCGGAATCAATCCACTTTACTCTTTCTTCGTCTTGCTTGGTTTCTAGTTCGCCGGTCCATTCTACTACCTTGCTGTTGGAGTAAGTTGCCTTACCATCAGCGTAGTACTTGGAGTCAGCGCCATAGTCAACCATGTCGGGTAGTGTTTCGATAACAACCGTATTGCCCGTAGGATTATTAGTGGGATCGTCGGGTTGTTTGGTGCCATTACATGCAACAACGCCAAACGCAACGGATGCTATCAACACAATAACTAACAAAGTGATTAGCAATTTTGTTTTCATAACGTTTTTCTCCTATTTTGTTATTTTTTTTGCTATATCGTTAACGGCTTACGCCGAATAACTCGTTACATTTCACTCATGGGATAAATCTTGGAAGCAACCGCATTCC
>JAZRAN010000111.1:0-3150 GCA_045634605.1 Candidatus Stercoripulliclostridium sp.
CATATACGTCCTAATTTTCGTGTTTGAATTATTTATTCAATCGGGCTCTGCAAAGGTATTTTTGCTTATGCCTATGATTTATGATATTTGCGCTATGGTGGGCATAAATTCGCAAGTAGCCGTACTTGCTTTCTGCTTTGCGGACGGCTTTGCAAACGTTCTCCTTCCGACAAATGCGGGATTGCTCCTAATACTAGGACTTACGACCGTAGACTACGCTAAATGGGTTCGTTGGAGTTTGAAAATACACCTTGCCTTGTTCGCTGCAACGCTCGGCGTTTTGGCGCTGGCGCAGTTTGTGGTATATGCCTAGGATATAGGGATTATTAATAAAATTAAAGTTTCAAAAAAATGCGCCCCCAAGATTAAGGAGGCGCATTTCATTTCTTCGTTAAGAATATATTAGGCGCGTTTGCGTACGTTTATTAGCCTTACGATAGTAGGAGCAAGAACGACGTTTGTCGCAAGCTCTATTAGGAAGTTTATTCCGACAAGACCTAGGAACATATACTCTATTGCGTTTTGGAAACCAAGTGCAAGCCCCCAAGATTCTATCGTTTCAAAGAAAAACACAACGCATCCAAGTAGGAATATACCCGTGTTGACTATGGGGCAAACGAGAGCTGATATTATAACGGCAAGGTAACGATTTTTCTTTTCTAGGAGCTTGTACGTTATGCCACAAAATAGTCCTGCGAGCGCGCCTTTGAGTATGACGGTAACGACCGTACCCCATACGGATATTGCAAGGAAGGCGCCTGCGTCCGTTAGTAAAACGATTACGCTAAATACAAGCCCGAGCCAAGTGCTTGTCTTCCAACCGCCCAGCGCTCCGCCTATGACGATGGGAACGAGCACGAGAGATATGGAGAAGGGGCCAAAACGTAAGAATTGCCCTACGAATTGTAGAGCAACTACTAATGCCGTTAGCATTGCGGTTATAGCAATATTTTTTGTTATGGCGCGTCTGTCTACGTTTTTCATTTTTTAGTATCCAAAGTATTCTAGTGAGTTATTGTAGCAGATATCTTTTATGACCTTTTTGAGATATGGTAGTTCGCTTTCCGGGTATTCGCCGTGCTCGACGAGATTGCCAAGATAGTTGGAAAGTATTCTCCTAAAATACTCGTGACGCGCGTATGAAAGGAAACTTCTACTGTCCGTTAGCATTCCGATAAAGGTTGCAATGGGCGCTCCTGCGGAATACGTCGCGATTTGCTCTTCCATACCCTTTTTGTGGTCGTTGAACCACCAAGCGCTACCTTGTTGAACTTTGCCTTTGAACGGAGCGCAGTTGAATGCTCCCATCATAGTTATGAGTAAGGCGTTGTCTTTTGCGTTCAAAGAATAGAGTAGGGTTTTGGGGAGTTTGTGTTGTATTGCCAGTTCGTCCAGGAGTCCATATAGGTTGTCTACGTGGTTTTGGTCACTTGCGCAGTCAAAGCCTGTGTCTGGTCCTAAAGTAAGGAACATAGCCTTATTTGCGTTGCGTACGCAACCAAAATGTATTTCCATTGCGATATTTCTCTTGTGGTATTGCTTGCCGAAGAAGATGAGCATATCGGTCTTAAAACCATCTATTTCATCCTTTGTGAGTGTTTCTCCCGCTAGCGCCTTTGCGAAAATCTCTTTTGCTTTGTAACTTGCTTTAAGATTGAACGGAACGTAATCGAGTCCGTGGTCGGCGGCTTTACATCCGTTTTCTTGGAAGAAGTCTAGGCGAGATTTTAGCGCTACCTTGAAGTCTTCTAGACTTTGTATGGGAAGACCCGTAAGTTTGGAAAGAGATTTTACGTAGGAAAGGAAGTCGGCTTTTTCTATATTGACCGCTTTGTCGGGACGGAAGGCAGGGAGTACTTTTACTTCATAACCTTCTTGTTTTAGGAGTTTATGATATTTTAGGTCGTCGAGTGGGTCGTTGGTTGTGACGATTACTTCTACGTTTGCCTTCTTGATGATTTTTCTAACGCTAAGTTCTTTTAACGCTTCGTTTGCTTTGGTAAAGATTTCTTCCGCCGTACTTGCATTCAAGGGCGTATCTATGCCTAGATATCTCTTTAGTTCTAGGTGACTAAAGTGATATAGGGGATTTCCCGCCATAGCGGGCAAAATGGTAGCCCAAGCAACAAATCTAGCATATTCATTACCTTTGCCGGTTATAAGGCTTTCTTCTACGCCCATATTGCGCATAGCGCGCCATTTGTAATGGTCACCGCCCAGCCAGGCGTCGGTTAGGGTGTTGAACTTGACGTCTTCGTAGATTTCTTTTGCGTCAACGTGGCAATGATAGTCGACGATAGGTAAATCTTTGACTTCGTTAAAAAGCTCTATGGCAGTAGGGGAATCTAGTAAAAAGTCATCGCTTAAAAATTTTTTCATATTCATCTCCTTACTAATAATTATAATATAGAAATTGATATAAATCAATACAAAACGAAATTTATTTTAACTTACTTCTCGCGCGCGCGTTCCTTATTATATATTATATATTTTACGCGTTACGTCCCGGTTTTGTTTTTGTTGACACGCCGGCATAAAAGGGCATCAAAAAAGAAAATTTTGCGTAAAACCACAATATATTGTGCTCGAAATTTTAGCGACCACAAGAGTTTAAAAAATCATAAAAAATTATCAAAAAAAATTAAAATATTGCTATTTTTTGTTTGACATTATAGCTTTTTTTTACTAAAATACTAATGTTCGCGTTCGGGGATTTCTCTGAAACCGCCCGATTAAGTAGCTTAAGATGGAATATTGCATTCAAGTGGGTGTCAATTCCGGAGGTACACGAGCAGTCTGAAGATAGTTAAACGGCCGATGGCCTTTTATTTATCGGAAGGCACGATACACACGGCTGAGTGTGTACGGAAATGAAATATTATTGGAGGAAACAAAATAACATGGCAGGCCAAAAAATTAGAATTAAATTGAAAGCCTATGACCACAGCTTGATAGACTCCAGCTGCGCAAAGATCGTCGAAGCTGCTAAGAGCACCGGCGCTAGCGTATCCGGACCTATCCCGCTACCCACCGAGAAGGAAATCGTAACTATTCTACGCTCTCCCCATAAATATAAGGATAGCCGTGAACAGTTCGAACTTCGCACCCACAAGAGATTGATTGACATCTACAATTGCTCCACCAAGACCG
>JAZRAN010000112.1:0-8696 GCA_045634605.1 Candidatus Stercoripulliclostridium sp.
AGTCCACTCTTACCGCATCCATCCATAACGCTCTTGTCTTCTTTGATAGCGCTCTTTAACAACGCAAGCTCACGCTTTTTGGAAAGTTTGTTGGAAATGCTTACGCCAAAGGATACGGCAATAGCAACGAGAGAAGAAGAGAATACTACGAGAGCCAAATCCTTGACGTCTTCGTTTACTTTTGCGTCTTGGTAACTTGTAGCGCTTAGCGTAAAGACCAAAATAATCACGAGAGCAATAATCCAAATTAAAGCCGAGCCGAAAGAAGAGCCCAGACGGAAATAACGCTCCCTAACTATGCTTTTTTTGCTTTCTTCGCTTACTTTATCAAGGTTAACCTTTTGGGAAAGGGTAATTAGCGCGCCACTATTTTCCGTCTTTTGAGCCTTGGTTTCCAGCGGGAAAACAAAGTGCAAAACGAAACCTAATACAACAAGGCAGGGGAAAGCTATAACCGCAGGAGCGATTGCCTTAAAGTGACTTTCTATTGCGCTTACCGTAAAGGGCGAAGTTGCTCCGTTATCATAGATATCTACTACGTTAACGATAAACAAAACACCAACGGCAACAGCAAGGGCGATAAGTAAAACGGCATAAACGACGTGAGCAATCTTTATTGCCTTTTCCTTATCTATTTTGTTAAGGATGTTTGATTTTTTCATTATTTTCTCCGAAAAAGGGGGATTACAACTTTTGATTATACTATAAAATCTACCTTTCGTCAATGATATGCGCGTGAGCGTACAAAGAAAAAAGGGAAGATTAACTTCCCTTTTAATTCCATTTAGTTTAGTTTACAACGCTCCATTTTTGCTTCTTTTAGCGCTTTTTCGTACGGCATCAACATACCTTTACTCATCATATCGCCTGCCTTTGCCATAATCTTTTTGTTTGACATTAGCGCTCCGACAAGACACATTGCAATCATTGTTCCGCGTTTCTTTTGCGGGAAGTCGTATTGTCCGTGCGCCTTGTAGAATTTGTGGTCGGCTTTCATTATACCGCGCATTTGCCAAATTAGGTCGCGGAAAATTTTTGCTCCGCCAACGCCTAGGAAGTTTTGGGGTTGTACGAATTTGTTTTCCAGCGCATATTCCAAATTCGCAATAAGATTTAGGATATCCTTTTCCGGCTCGAATTCATCGGTAGCAACGCCCGCAAGATAATTACCACCTACGTTTGCTCTTCCTTCTATTATGACTCTAACGTTTTCTTCTTTGGAAAGATTACCGCTTATTACGTAGCCTACGGGCATACCCATGGTTACCGCGCGGTGTCCATTGCAAAATTGTCTGTCGTCGTAGAGCTTGAAACTTGCGCCAAACGAGTGGTCCTTTATGGTAAAGGCGTAAACTATGCTTTCCGCAGATTGAATTTCTTTCCTAAGGAATTCGTCAAAGTTGTCTTTATATACGCACTTGCCGTTAGTTGCGCATTTTAGGCAACCCAGGCATCCGCCCTTAAAAGGATACTCCGCAACGTTTATAACACGAGTTTTGCGTGGAGAATTTTTGCGGAAGAAAGCTATCATATCTTGTAGTTGAGTGTCGTCTTCCGTAGCGTTTGTGAGAACTACTATATCTCCATTTTTCTCGGTTTCGTCTACTTCTACCTTACTTACGGGAACCTTAACGCTGGGAATATAGGAAATAGTGTTTCTTTCGTAAATATCGTTTTCTACTTGGAAAAGAACGTGTCGGAAGAAGTCTACCGCTTCTTTTCTTCCTTTCTTTGTCGTAAGGTCGTCCATATCCGCGCTAAGACCTTTAATATACTTTAATCCTAAATCGTGAGCGTTGTCTTCTACGTAACGATGAGCCGTCCAATCGTAAAAATGCTTGGACGTGCTAATTTGAGTAGCATATTTGCCTTGCAAATTTACGCCACTTTCTTTAACCAACTCGATAAACCTATGCAATTGATATGGCGCAATAAAAGTATATACGGGGTAAGAGAATACTATAAGGTCGGTTGACTTTAGCTTTTCTATGGCAGGGGTAAGGTTTTTTTCCAGCGCCTTAATTTGAGCGCCTACGTTTAGCACTTCAAACGTGATTTCCGGAAAAAGTATTTCTAGATACTTGGAAGTTTGTAGGGTAACGCTATTGTTGCCTTTAGGGCTTCCGTTAACAATGAGAACGTTTTTAACTGTCATAATTTCACCTTATCATAATTGATGAAACCATTATACCACAAAAATCCCGCATTTACGCAATATATTTTAAATTAATAGGTTGGACGTAAGCACGATAATTTTTAGGAAAAATCCATAAATTTAATAAGGATATTCGGGCGTTTTTTCGTATTTAAAAAAACAGCGCGTAATAGCATAAAAATAGAAGAAAAACAAGCAAAAAATGCAAAAAACTTGTCAAAACAGCAAGAAAAATATTTATGGAAAGTATTGACTAACGGCGGATATACGAGTATAATTTAATTGTAGGAAAGATGAGAAAAATCAAAAAAGATATAAGGACTTTTATGCTTTTCTTGCGTAGTACTTAATTGTGGCGTGATGGAGCGGTAAACAAGTTTTATATTTTCACCAAGGTGTAGTCGACGCCTTATAACTTTTAGCCCCAACCCTAAAAGATGAGAGTTGAGAAAGTTTGCGTTCTAGGTGCGCAGACGCGCTTGTCGACCATAAAAAACGACGCTCAAGTCGGCGGATCTTAAAGCGAGCAAAACGGAAGGTAGATATGGAAATAATTGCAAAAGATAAACTAATTCCCATCATAAAACAAGGCGTAAAAATGACGAGTGTAGATCAAAGCAGACTCTCCGTCAAGGCAAAGTACGCAGAGCTTTACTATCGCTTGGAGTTTTCTCCTACTATAAGTAGGAAGAATATGCTTAACGCCGTATGCGCAATGAGTTATCTTAATTGGAAATACGGAGAGTTCGGCAATCCTTGTTACTTTACTTACGACAATGAAAGTAAGAAGATAAGCGTAAACCTAAAGTGTCTTGTTGATGAAAGGGAAATAAATGCAAACCAAATAAAAACTCAAATAGAAATCATACAAGAAGCATACGAATGCACGGAAATCGAGCTGAACTTTTTGTTGGCAGGTAACGAAACAGGCGAAGACTTTGTGGACGATATTATGTTCCCTTCGTCGCCGGAAAAAATAACGGCAAAAGAGCAAGCCAAGAGAAAGCTTGTGGAAAACTTTGTTAACGCAAGCAAGGCTTTTGGTGGTGATGGAAAGAGTAGCGACCAGGCAAAAACCACAGCGCTTTTACGCATTTGCATAGGCGGAGCAGAAAAGCAATACCCAACTTTTAGGGTGTACGTAAGGGAAGAAAAGAGAGTCATTGCCATAACCCACCTTATGCCCGCCGGATGCGAGCTTGAGCGCGGACTAGACGTAGCTATGGCGGTATCAAAACTAAATTCCAAACTTGAGTATGGCACGTTTGACTTAGACCTATTCCACGGAAGATTGGTATATAGGGCGAGCTTTGATATTTCCGACGTAGTAATAAGTCAAGCCAAATATCAAGAAATCGTTGGTTTGATAGGCCTTTCATTTAATAAATATTACCTAACGCTAGCAAAATACCTAAAGGGACAAATGCAAATAAAAGAGTTTATTTCTCACTTAGAGCGCAACTAAAAATACAAAGAAAACTAAAAAAACGAAGGAAGGTGTACAATGAAAAATAACATTTTTAACAACTACGAACAATTTTACACCATGGTGTTTTCGACCACCGTTATGTCCAACGTATACTCAAAAGAGTACGTGGAAGACATGGCGAAAATAATAGAATTCATAGGAAAGGCTTGGAAGAGTGACGACGCCTTTGTTTCTTACTGCAAGGAAGTTATTCTTGGGGAAGAAATGATGAGCATAAGTTCACTGGAAGACCATCAAGCGATGCACGTTATAGCAAGAGAAACGTTTGGTTCCGCAGTAGAAAACCAAAACGTACTGGAAGTAAAGTGCGACGTAATAAGCGAGCTACACGCTTTTGCGGGAAAAATGGAAAGAAACCTAAACGGCGATTGGTTTGATTTTTCACAAGCAATACTTTATGAACCACACACCAGATTCCACAAGATTATGACCAGCGCGGCTCCCGGACACCTTGTATTCACAAGACAAACAGGTCTGCTTTATGCTATTGGAATCGGTTGTGAAAAGAATCTCCAAAAGGCAATCTATCGTTTGGCGCAATGCGTAGCGTGGGGTGACGTACCTTCTATGTATATGTTAGCGCACGCATACGAACTAGCAGATGATAAGGAAAACTCTGCGTTAATGTATGAAGTAGCGGAACTTGCCACAAAGTATCTTAACGAAGGTCGCACTATCGTGCCTAAGGAAGATAGGGAAAAATACAGCGAAAAGGCCATAACGTATTACGTATTCATTTCCAGCATAAAGCAAGATATCGTTTATGGCGCAGGCGTAGAAAGAATAGACTTTTCTTTTGTAGAAGCAATGGCAACCGCAGGCATAGACAATTATGCAAGAATGGGATACATAAACAACTATCAAAGAAAGGACTGGAAGGAGCTTACCAATTCTTCCGTCAAACCCAACAAGCCCGTAGGCTTCGTATATAATTTATAAAGGGGGAAAGGACAATGACTAACGTTATAAACAAATCGATAATCGACAAACGTCGCGATTCCTACGTTGGAACGTACTGCGAAAACGCGCGACAAATTGACTATACCGAACTAACGGAAGAACAAGGACTGGAAAAGGTCTTTTATGACGAGCTTCCCCAAAAGGAAATGCGCGGATTTCCCGTTGCAAGCGACTTTGTTTTGCCTAGTGGCGAAGCTTGTGATATGAACGATTACAAAAAGCTAAGCCCGGAAGAAAGGAAGTCTTGTAGGCTAAGATACTACTATCTTCCCAACTGCCACGAGCTTTGCGCGGGTACTACGGGTAGCGGTAAAACGACCGGTTGCGTAGACCCACAAATAAGAGCGCTTGCCGCCCAAAAGAACAAACCCCATATTTTTGCAACCGACCCCAAGGGCGAACTCTTTGAAAAACACGGCGCATATATGCAAGAGCAGGGCTACGAGCTATACGTTTTGAGCTTTAGAGATATCTTTAAATCTCATAGCTGGAACCCCCTTGCCGAGTTCTATGACGAGCAACAAAAGAGATTAAAGATAGGCGCAGACCTAAAGGAAGTGACGGGTAGCAAGGAAGGATATATCCTAAACGACGATGCGTCGGAATATGGCAACAGGTTTTTTGTTTCCGACGGAAGAGCGTTTGCTACCTATGATAGCTACTCTGCTTGGGTAGAAGTAGAAAAGGAACTTGCGGAAGCCAAAATAGAGCAATTGGTTAACCAATTCGTAAGTAATGCGATTACCGTAGAAACCAAAAAGGACCCTTTGTGGGAGTACGGCGCAAGAGACCTTTTGCACGGACTCATCCTACTATGCCTAGAAGACGTGGAGAACGGAGTAGGTCCTACCAAAGAGCAGTTTAATATGAGAACTATCCACGAACTATACCTAAACCTTCGTGTCCCGATAGTTGCGGACGAATGCTCTTTTGATAGGCATCCGCTCATTAAGGGAAGAAAGGGTAGAGCCGTCGACCATATGCGTAGCTCTCTCCAAAACGCGCCCAATACCACCAGAAGTTATCTCGGCGTATTCGATAACAAGATGCGCAATTGGTTCCAAACGCATATATATCAATTAACCAAGGAAACGACCATCGACATATGTAACGTTGCAAAAGAAAAGCCGGTTGCGGTATTCGTAAGCACAAGAGACTATGAAAAGAGCGACTACTTTATTGCAACGAGCTTTATCGATTACTTCTACCGCATTGGACTAGAAATGGCAGAGCGTGATGCAAATGCGCGCACAATGCACTTCTTGCTAGATGAGTTTGGTAATATACCCAAAATTTCCGACTTTGAAAACAAGATTGCAACTTCTCGTTCTCGTAATATGTGGTTCCACTTGTACGTTCAGTCCTACGAACAACTGGAAAACCTATACGGCGAACACGGCGCGGAAATCATAAGAGATAACTGCAACGCGCTACTCTTCCTAGGCTCACAAAACCTAACTACGCTGGAAATCTTCTCCAAGACTTGCGGAAAAGCAACGGTACCCAGCTATCAAAGTTATATAGGAGCAACAGGTGGAGACCTTTCGGAAGTAACGCTACTACCAATAAGTAAGCTCGATCTAATAAAACCCGGTCACATATACTTGAAGAGACTCTTTTTACCGCTTATAACGGCGCAATACATAAGAAGTTACGTTGCAGCGGAGCAAGGGGCGTATACCTACTACAAATCCCCCTTAAAGAAAAACGTTTTCCCCAAGAGAAAATGTCTTTCCGATGAAACCGGCCCTTATGACCGCGCAAAGCCCGTAAAGAGAAGAACGGACAAAAACGTCCTTGACGACTGGGGAGTGTTCGACGACTAGAACCCAAAACACACAAGAAACCACAGAAAGCTGTGGTTTTTTATTTTAGGGCAAAATAAGTAATAATAAATCGGCCGACACGCCCTAAGGTTATTTTTTAGTAAATAAAAGGGGGTAAATGTTGACGAGCATAAGGCATATAGTTATAGTTTAAGTATATTTTTGTGGAGCGCGCGTGTGCGTGCGTATTTTTAGGAGAAAATATGAAATCAAGTTTGACTTTTAGGAAAGTAGCAGTTACGCTCCTAGTAGCAGTGGCTTTAGTACTTCTAACGCTATGCGTTAGCTTTGCGCTAACTATGGGTAATGCTCCCGTAGCAAAAGCGGAAGGCGAAGTCGTAGCGCCCACGTACACCAATGCGGATTCTACTGCTTTGAGTGTTACGGAAGTAGGTGGCGGAATTTCTCGTTTTGGTGATGCAGTATTCGAAATAGAGTCACTAAAAGGGGAAGGAGAAACTCTAATTGCAGTATATGCAATATACGAGTCCGAGCCTAACGTAAAACTCACTCTCCACAATAGCGGAAACAAATATACGCTCTTTGGCGTACGCGAAAACTTCACGCTTGTAGGCGAATGGGTAGCAACTTGGTTTGAGCCTACTTGGGTATGCAATTCCTCACAAGGAACAATTACAAGCGCAACTCCGACAAAAATACAAGTAGGAATAGGTCTTCCTTTGGAAGAAATGCCTAGTGTAAATGGAACGGAAGGTTCTTCTAGTATGTATTATTCTGATGGTTGGTCGGTAAGTGGAACGTTGAAAAACGGCAGTTCATATTCATTGGGATACATTCCTAAAGATGCGATTAGCGCAACGTGTACTGCTAAGCTAACGGATGGTTCGACTCACGTTTTCTACACTACGTCAGACATTAACGATAGCGCAAGACCTAACGTGGTGGGAGAAGGAATTTTTAACACAGACAAAAACAAGTCAAACGGAACGCCTATTGGCGTATATGCTGCGGGCGACACAAAAGACCCTTATAGCGGTGTTGATTGTACGGAAAACACAAGTGGAATAAAATATCGCTTTGGCTTTTTAGGACACAAGTCAAATAATGGCTCCGGCCGTCCATATAACAAAAGATTAGATGGTGGATGTGATTCAACGTTTACTAACGATGCGGGCGCAACGGAGTATTATAACGGAATGGGATTCTATAGAGAAAAAACGTCAAGGTCGTCAACTAATATTTACGACCATAGTATGTTAATAATCCCCGTTCGTTTTGATAATGCGTTAAAGAGAGATTTACTTGCCGGAACATACTCGAGCATCAAGGTTACGGTAACGGCGCGTATTTTGGTTGGCGCTAAACACGTTACGACTTCGGTAGGCGCAAGAACTAACGCTTGGCTCGACTTGCAAGAAGGAATAAGCACAAGACTTAACAATTTTACCATTAAAGATAATTCCGTAAACGTAGACGGATATCCCGGCTCTGTTGTTGATGGTAAAAAGGTTGATCTTTCTTATGAAAATGCGTATTCAACAACAACGTCCGGATACATTAAAGATACGACTTGGGGCGTAGCGCAAGGTAAATATACAAAAACAATTCAAACGTCGGCAACGAGTGGCTTTACCATTGGTTTTAGAGCTACCTATTATTCGCAAAGTGGTGGCGCTACAACTAAGCACTTTGCTCTAATTAACTCTTTGGTTTATACGGTTGAAGCGGTAGACGCAAGTGGCAATTCTACTGCAAAACAAGAATACACCATAGACCTTAATTCTAATGCTCCCACCGGCGCAGTTGAGCATGAAAGCGTAAAAGACGGCACGGATGCAACCATTAGTTCCACTTCTTTAAGCAACTCTTTAGAGCTAACAAGCGCTCCTTGGGCATATGAAGGTTATTCCTTTGAAGGTTGGAATACGATGGCAGACGGCAGTGGCGATATGGTTACTAACTTGAGCGTTCCTACCGATGCTACGAGCGCAACTTATTACGCTATTTGGAAGGAAAAACAATATCCGTTCGTTACCTATGACACCTATACGGATGGCACGAATAAGGTAAGTTTAATTAGAGAGAGTACGAATATTACGCACGGCGGAGAGATTACTATTCCCGATGCCGATAGTGGCGGAAATGATTACGTTGGCTATGGGGAAGCCGTAGCAAAGTATCTGCCTAACGGCTTGTTTGACGGCTCAATGGAAGATTTGCCTGCGTCGTTAGATACTACAAAGGGTGTAGTTATATCCTTTGTACGCGAACTTAATGCTCCTAGCGTAACGATTTCGGCATCAAG
>JAZRAN010000113.1:0-2333 GCA_045634605.1 Candidatus Stercoripulliclostridium sp.
AAGATAATGAGCCTAAACGATAAGATAGTATCCATTTCTCAAGAAAAGGGCGCGACTTACGTCAATATATACGACGCGCTACTAGACCAAAACGGGCTACTTGACGCTAGATACACAGACGACGGCTTACACCTTAACGCAAACGGATTCGCAGTATGGTCGGGGATTTTGAAGCCTTATCTCGTATAACGAACGCTTAAGGCGTTTTTCTATCTTGCGCGCACGCATAACGTGTGATAGAATAAGAATATAAAACGAAAGGAAAGTATTATGGAAAAACAAACCCCTAAATTCGGTTGGAAAGATAAAATAGGCTACGCTATGGGCGACTTCGGTTGCAATATGAGTTTTGCGCTCATATCAAGCTATATGGCGGACTTCTATACGCAATACATTGGCATACCCGCCGCCGCTTGGGCGATTATAATCATCCTTACTAAAGTTTGGGACGGCATAAACGACCCCATTATGGGCGGTATTATGGATAACGTTAAAATAGGCAAAGGCGGAAGCAAGTTTAAGCCGTGGATAAGAATAGGCTCGATAGGGCTAGTCGTATCGGGCGCGCTCGTTTTCCTTCCTATTCCCGAAGCGCAAACGTGGTTGAAGATTGCGGTTTGCATAGTAACCTATCTACTATGGGATATTTGCTACACCCTTTTGAACGTGCCGTACGGAGCGTTAAGTAGCGCAATTACGGGAGATGCCGTAGAAAGAACGCAACTCTCTACTTGGAGAAGTATCGGCGCAGGTATCGGCGGAGTGCTTTGTATGATGCTACCTATGATAATATACGATGCAAATAACGATATTATAGGCAATCGTCTAATTTGGGTTGGCATAGTAATGGGCGCAATAGCTTTCGTTGCGTATACGCTCTGCATTAAGCTAACGACGGAAAGAGTATCCGTCCCTGCGGAAAAGAGAGAAAAGGTAAACTACCTTAGAACACTCAAAGGATTCTTGAAGAATAGACCGCTACTCGGTCTTTGCCTTGCGTCCTTTGCTCAAATCGTATTCCTTATGTCCAGCACGCAAACTACCAAGTGGCTATTCCAAACGCACTTTGGCGAAGCGGGTATAATGGTAACGATTTCCAGCTTTATAAGTTATCTACCCTTGGTATTCCTTATACCTTTTGCATCAAAAATAGTAAAGAAGTTCGGCACTCGTTTGTCGGTAGGCGCTCCGCTTGCGCTTTCCGTAATAGGCGCTCTTGTTGCGCTCATCGCTCCCGTGCCCGCAAACACTGCCGGCTCCGCCGTATATATAGTGGCTCTTGCTCTCGTTCAAGCAGGTGGCGGTATGTTTAATCTGCTCGTATGGGCAATGGTTAACGATTGTATAGATTATCAAGAAGTTAAGACGGGCTCTCGTGAAGAAGGTAGCGTATACGCAATGTATAGTTTGTTCCGCAAGATATCACAAGGCGTAGCCTTATCCTTACCACTTCTTTGCATGGAAGCAGTAGGATATAATCCGCAAGCTAATCCCATTTCTGCCCAAGCCCCCGGCGTTTCTTCCAGCATGGTAAAAGTGGCGGCGGGATTGATGCTCGCAGGAGCGGTTATAATGCTCGTTTCTTTCTTCCTTGTCTATAATTTGGGCAAGAAGGAAATCAAAGAGATAGCAGAAACGCTAGGGAAAAATACGGAAGAAATAGATACGGCTTCCATAATAAGTGCAACCCAACAAGAAGATTAGGAGAAAGATATGGAAATGGTACTTTTAACGGCACTTGGCGTTGGCGGTGCTACCGTCATAGGTGCCGGAATAGGCTTTTTGTTTAAAAACCTATCGCATAAATTTTCCGACGTGATACTTGCGTTTGCGGCAGGCGTCATGTTGTCCGCTGCGGTAACCGGGCTTATAATTCCATCGTTAGAATATGGCGGAGAGTTTAAGCTCTTAATAACCATAGGCGGTATCTTTGCCGGGGCGATAGTGTTGAACTTGATTGATAAACTCGTTCCACACTTGCATAAAATAGTTGGCCCGGATATAGAAGAACACAAAAAGACCAGCCTTAGCAAAGTGCTACTTTTCGTAATGGCAATAGCCATCCATAATCTGCCCGAAGGCATTGCAGCGGGCGTGGGTTTTGGCTCGGGGAACGTAAATCAAGCACTCGTTATAGCCGGCGGTATTGCTCTCCAAAATATTCCGGAAGGTATGGTAATAATTGCTCCCATGCTAAGTGCCGGAGTAAGTAAAGGAAAAACCTTTGTCATCGCACTTTTAACCGGACTTGTGGAAGTAGTGGGCACGCTCATAGGCTATTTTGCGGTAAGTATTTCCACCGCTATTTTACCGTTTGCGTTGGCGTTTGCAGG
>JAZRAN010000114.1:0-3953 GCA_045634605.1 Candidatus Stercoripulliclostridium sp.
TCGCCGATGTCGTTTAGTTTGTTAAGAAACTTAGACTTATATTTCGGCTCACCACTTAATTCGTCTACGCTAACGTCGGGATTAGCAAGTAAATATTGTTTACGATTTTTTAAAATTGCCGTATTCATACAAAAATTATAGTATTCAATGTGAATATTGTCAATGCCAAAAGGTGAAATTTGGGTGATTTCATAGTTTTACTGCGAAAAAGTTCAAATATTTTCTTGACACGTTTTTATACTATAATATATATTAAAAATATATGCACACGCGTAGCGCATGCGCACGCATACATTTATTTAGGTTTCCGTAAGAAATCTATTAGATATTCTACTAAACAAAAGTATGCAAAAAGTATGCAGGATAGGCGCGCTATAAAAATTATTTTATAACATAATAACAAAGGACGATAAAAAATGGCAAAAAAGAAAGTTAATCAATCCGAAGAAATGCAATCAAAGACTCTAGAAGTTAAATCTTTGAGCAAGAAATATAGCGCAAAAGCTAGCTACGCAGTAAAGGACGTTTCTTTTTCTTGCGAAAAGGGACAAATAGTAGGACTTCTAGGCTCTAACGGCGCAGGCAAGTCTACGTCTTTGAAGTGCATAACCGGAATGATACCGTTGACGGAAGGCGAAATTTGCATTGGCGGATATAGCATTGCAAAAAATCCCATCGATGCAAAAAGAAGTTTTTCTTTCGTCACCGACAATCACGCAACGTTCGTTAAGATGACGGGACTACAATATCTTTCCTTTATGGCGGACGTCTATAAAGTTCCAAAAAATGAAAGACGCGCTCGTTATGAAGAATTAGAAAGCGTTTTCCAACTCGGCGATGCGGTAAAAAGACTTATTTCCAATTATTCTCACGGAATGAAGCAAAAGATTTGTATGATGGCATCTTTGATACACGAGCCTGACCTTTGGATTTTGGATGAGCCGATGGTAGGTCTTGACCCGCGCACTCAAAACGCAGTTATAAACTTTATGCACTCTTACGCAAAGAAAGGCAAGACTATTTTGTTTAGTAGCCATAACCTAGACGTAGTAAGACGTGTTTGCGATAGAGTCGTTATCATCAATAAAGGTAACGTCGTTGCCGACTTAGAGATAGACGAAACTATGAGAAACGACCATACGATTTTGGAAGGTTACTATTTTGGCGATGATAAAGAAGCGCTAGCGGAAGCGAAGAAGGCGGACGGCGCTTTTGAGAGCGAAGAAGCGGAAGAAAACGTAGAAGCAGTGGAATCAAAAGAAAAAACGGAAGAAATAAGAATAATTTCTCGCCGTCAAGCAAACAGAAAACCCAATTCTCCTAGATTCCATATGCAAAACGGGGGTAAAAAGTAATGGTAGGCGTATTACTGAGAAAACAAATGCACGAGCGCCTATCGTATTTTAAGCGTAACCGCAAGAATATCGACCTTGTCGGTATGTTACTTTCCGCGGTGTTGGTTGCTCTCGTGTTATTCGTAGTTGCAATAGTATTCAAGCAATTTATAGAGAAATACTCAACAATCCGCATCAACAACGTGCTCGACGTCAACGCGCGTCTATATGAAATAATGACGATAGTTTATGAAATCGTCCTAATTATTTCTATATTTGGCTCTACGACTCAACTGGCTCGTTCCATTTTTGAAAGCGACGACAGAAACGTGCTTGCCGTTTTACCTATAAAGCCACAAGCAATCTTTATTGCAAAGATGATAGGACTATATTTTTCACAAGCAGTCCTTGCGGTATGCGTTACTTTGCCGTTAGTTATAGTTTTTGCGCAAGTAACGTCGCAAAGCATATATTTTATAGTAATATCTACGATAGCGAGCTTGCTAATTCCCTTTATTAGCCTAGGCGTAGCAAGTATTCTTTGCTTGCCCTTCTATTTTATAAAGAGATTTTTCCAATCCAAATATATATTGTTCCTTGTTTCCGTTACGGCTCTTGCGGCGGTACTTTTCGTAGGATACGCAAAGATTTTGGAATTCTTCGAAAACCTTATGGCAACGGGGGATATCAAGTTCTTCTTTTCACAAGAAGTTATGGACTTCATAATCAATCTAACTGCAAAACTTGTTCCGGCAAACTTCCTTGCAAGACTGGTGTTTGGTATAAACCCTGCTCTTAACGGGGGAATACTCGTTGCAATTATGATTGCTCTTGGATTGATAGGCTTTGGAGTTGAATATCTACTTTATAATGCGGCTATAAAAATTCGCGTTCAAAATAATGACGGCATAGTATTCCACGCAAAAAAGCTTTCTCGTCCGCGTTCCATTACTAAAGGGTTGGTATATAAAGAGCTGGGAGCCATACTTTTTACTCCCGACTATGCTTTCCAATACGTATCGGTTGCAGCAATTCTTCCCGTTATGGTTTATTTTTGCATAGGGCTTGGCGAAAGCTTGATGAGCTCGTTGTTACACGTAGAAATGAACTTTGAAATGGCTTTACTGCTAACCGTATTATTCGGCTCTTTGACCAATACGTTCTGCGCAATTAATATATCTCGAGAAGGACGTTCGTTCTACCTGCAAAAGACGCTACCCATAAGATATACAAAACTTATTGGCGTAAAAATAGCGCTTAATTTTGTGGTTACCATATTGTCGGTAGGTATTTCTACTATAGTTATCACAGCGCTTGGATATATTGAATATCTTGAAGGTGCATTCATATTCTTTGTTGGTATAGTTATGGGACTAGCGCAAATTTGTTTTGCTACAAGGAAAGACCTTAATAAACCCTTCTTCCCAACCGAAGAAGACAACACCGTAAAGGAAAGTAACGGTAACGTATCTACCATTATCGTGCTTGGTATGATAACGTCTCTCATTATCGGTGGGGTACCGCTTGTGATTACCGTGCTTGGTACGCTCAAAAAAGAAGCGGGAATAGAAGGATTTACCTATTTGTTTGCAGGTGTGGTTGCGCTCGTTATACTCATAGCGTCCTTGCTTTATACCTTTATTGGTATGAGAAAGAAATTCGAAAGGTTGTCGGAGGGTGATTAGTATGAAAAAGAAAGTTATTGCTCTCATAATGATTATACCGCTAATCTTCCTTATCACCATTTTTAGTGTTGGTAAGGTTGCAAGCATACTTGCCGATATTCCCGTTAGCGGAATAAAAATCACCACTCAAAGCGACGAAGGTTTCATATATCTTGATATGGCGGAGTATAACGCAGACCCCGATAACTATATCTATATGCAAGCCCAAGTTGAGCCCGCAAACGCAAAGAATCAAAAGTACACCTTCATGGTAGAAGAATATGAAGAAGACGAAGTGATGGCGGACATAGAAATTGATGCGGAAACGGGACTTCTTACGCTAAATGGCACGGGTAAAGCAAAGGTTACTGCGGTTAGCGCGGACAAAGGTTATACCGATAGCGTAGTAGTATCCGTCGTATCCAGCAAGGTAGTATCCGTGGCTCCCAAGGTCAGTACTATTACCGGCGAAGAAGTAAGAGTGCAAGAAACCGGAGATAACGAATACGCCGTTACCTTGGAAGCCGGAGAATATCAATTTGCAAGTATTATTAACCCTAGCAATCTTGCGTCTACAAGCGTAAGTTGGCAAAGTGATGATTCTAACGTTCTTTCCATCAACGCAGTAACGGGTAGAGCAACCGCAAGACTTTCCGGGGAAGCGATTATTACTCTTGATTGCGAAGAAGTCGTAGAAGGATTTGAACCTGCAACCCTAAAAGTTACCGTACCTTATACCGGTGGCGCAAGCGGAATGACAATAGAAGGCAAGAGCGACAACGAACTCATGTTCGAAAAGGGTACGAACGTAGTAAGTTTCTTGTTAGAGCTGGAAAACCCCATCTTAGGTCTTGGCGAAACGGTATTTTTGGGTATTACCGGCAATTATTTCCTAAGCGACTCCTATAAACCGCTGGATAACGAAGGAAAACGCTATAAAGTTACCCTAACTTTA
>JAZRAN010000115.1:0-7819 GCA_045634605.1 Candidatus Stercoripulliclostridium sp.
TTCTAATGATTTTATTTATGCAGACGTAAGCGGTCTTAATACAAGAACGGATGAAAATGGCACCAAGATAAACGAAAGAAGCGGATGTTTGTCGACTAGACGCATTAATAGCAAAGCAAGCGCCCTTAATTTTACTCCGCGTACTATGAAGCTTGAGTATTATGATAACTACGATACGGACTACGTTTATTCTAACGACTCAAGCCCTTCTTCCATATACGTTAATTTTGGTGATACTGCGAGTGATAAAATACTGCAAAAGGTAACCGACGTATTTGTGTCACAAGGAGCTATAGGCTCGGGTTGGAGAATGCTACAATATTCTACGGACGGCGGTAGCAATTTTAATAACGTAGATGCGGTAAACTTTGGTGAAAGCATAGTGTTTAATCCACCCGTTAACGTCAATGGTAACAGATACGTATTTAGGCTACTTGCTAACTGGGTAGAAGCCGGCGCAAGTAGTGGCGATGCAAATATGTCTATTGTAAACGTAACGGCATACGATAGGCTATATTCTGACGTTACCTATACTATCGGCATTAGTAAAGCAGGATATGAGCTTGCCGGCGTTTATGCAATTTATCACACGGAAGACAATCCAAATGGTTGCGACCTGGCAATAAAAGAGAACGCTTCCGATACGACTAACGTAAAAATAGCTCTTTCTTATGTTGGCACCAATGGAGACAATACCGACTGGACTCTTTATGGTATTTGCGGTAACTGCAAACTTTATCCCGAGTGGAAAGCGAAAACGTATAAAATTACATATCACTTAGACACCAATAAGGGAACTATAAGCGCATCAACACCTAATTATTTTGTGTATGGAATTGGCGTAGATGCTCTTTCTTTACCATACATCACAGCAAAGGGTAATTATATTTGGTTGGGGTGGTCGAACGAAAGTGATACTTCTTCTAAGTTGTTAACAGGGGAAAATTCTTATTTTGCAACCAGTACTAATGACCAAAACATATATGCTGTTTTCATAGATGCTGGGTCATCTATCGCGGTTAGACATAGTACTACGAGCAACGCAACAGATAGCACTTTGACGTTATCAAAATCTAATTTTGCCAAACTAAGTGGTGACGACATAGATAGTGTAAATAAAACTTTTAATATGACGACCACTAGAGCTGTTTCTGGTTTTGGCTATGGCTATGAAAACGTTGATAAAGATGGTTCAAATATGTCAAAGTGTTATATTGCCTTGGATGGTAATGCAGTAAGAGCGATTAGAGCAGGACAATCCGTAAGTATAGTAGTAAAAGCAGACTGTAGTGTAGGAGCGTTTAAAGGACGTGTTTCAACTGATGCTTGTAAGGCTGTGATGTATTTGGGTACAGCATCCGGTGTTAGCACAAGCACTAGTTTTAGCAACCAAAAAACAGGAACAGAAGTATCTGCCGAAAGTAGTTGGTTTTCTGCTTCTAAATGGGCTACTGCACCCTCATCTCTTACATCATCAACAATGACGATATCGTCATCTACTTACGTTCCTTGTATAACGGTTCAAGTTGGAGGAAAATTCAAATGCTCAAAGCCACAAGAATCAGAATATGCTTGTTATGGTGTTTTTTCTTCAATGACGTACACGATAACATATGGTACAACGGTTGTAGAAAGAACGGTTGCTTTCAATGCATATGGTGGAAATTCGTCAAGTAATACGTTTTTAACTAGAAAAGCTTTTGCTAAAACCGATTCCGAATTATTTAATTTAGCATTACCGGCAAATCCGTTCACTAGAGAAGGATATGAGTTTATTGGTTGGTCTTTTGGAAGCGCTCCTGAAATCTATGCTCCGGGCACACAAGTTGCTTGGTTAAAATCAAATCAAAACTCAATAGATATTTATGCTCGATGGCGAGTAAAAAACTATCCGCTTATAACTTATGATTTGTATTCGGACGGCAATAATTTTGCGGCAGAAGTGCGACGAGAGTATTATTATAAATACAATAATACCGTAACAGCAAAATCGGGTACAAATGCCTATACCATTGAAAAAGATGCCAATGGTAACCCGATTTCATCACAAATTACGCAGGGATATGGGGGTAATCTATATAGCGGCTTTGATTATAAAGGTTCGTTTATTATAGGTAATACAATTTCTTATCCTACCTGTGAGTGGATAACAAATGCAGTACCTACTAATTTGGTTGATAAAGATACTGCAAATACAACTTCTGCTATAACTCATACAGGGGCGGTTTACCTTGGTTTTTATTACGTTATGGAGACCCCAAGCGTAGTTATTCAAGGTCAAGAAGTAGATTACGGTTACTTTATTGACTTGGAGTCTAATATTACCACCAAAACCCACAACGCAGAAGGGGAAAGGGACGTTGTCTTTACTCCTAACTGGAAGAACTCACAAGATGGTAGCGCTATTGCTTTCTACGTTGACGGCGAATATCGACTATACTCCGTTAGCGAGACGGGTAGTTATTACGTTTTGATGGATGCATCTATTACCATTTTTGGTACGTCTACTACCGGTGTTAAACTTACCACTACCGTTCAATCTAATACCGTTAAGTTCACTATCAATCCCATCAAATTAAAACTAGCCCCCGTTCAAAACGCAACCTTCGTTTATAACGGCATGGTTCAAGAGTTCCCGTTTGGAACGAGCGTTGATGAAGATGCATATGCGGGATATTCTGCCGAGCAAATAGAAAGACTCGTTTCGACCTTTAATGCGGAAAAAGCGGGTTATGCGTGGTACTATAACGAAAATGGCGCCAATGGTGATGGCAAGTGGGGATATGGAATAAAACCCCAACTTATCGCTATGGATTTTGTTTGCGATTTGGGTAGCGTTATAGATGGAGAAGGGCATAGACAAAATTTCTATAAAGGTGAATATTGGGATAGTGAAAACAGTCGTTCTCTAGAGTTCCAGGCGGCGGGAACTTATTCCGTTAACCAAATTAATCTCTATAAGTTAAACGGCGACACCTATCTTGCAGAGCCGAAAACCGATTTCATTTGGACGTCTACTAATTCGCAAACTTCTAATGCAGAAGGTAATATTACCGCAACTATTTTACCTGCGGAACTAAATATTTATTCATTGTATTCTCGCAAAAACTTCGGCAATCTACGCGACCCTAGCGTAATGGTTGTTACGGAAGAGTTTGATAACTTTTATGGTTTACCCCTAAACGGCAACTCTAACCAAGAAGGAGACCCCGTTTCTTACGTTTTGGTAGATGGATTACTTGGTAACGACCTAGAACGATTTGGAGACGCTATTGCTTCTTGTTGGCAAAGAGAAGAAGGTGAAAGAGCCGGGCTTTATGCCATTTATTTGGATTTATTTGCCGATGGTGGTATTAGTGAAGGAATAAAAGGTGTTCTAAATAACTATGGTATTTCCGTAAACGCGCTTACCGACACTTATGCTAAATCTAATGGTAAAGAAGTGGGTGGCGTTACTTACGGCGGTATTAAGTATTACCGCATTGATGGTCAAGACTTATGCGGTACGGAAAATGACTACACCGACGACGTATTTGGCAATTTCGTTATATCGGAAGCCTTTGATTACCTTTCCGAAACAGATTCAATTGGAGATACCTTCAAAAACTTCGAAATCCTACCGCTAGTGCTAGGAAGACCGGAGTTAGGTGAGTCCGATACTTTATATTATGATGGTACGGAAAAGGGTGTACAAGTTATATTCAAAGGTATTACCGCAGACGTTAGCGCAGGCGAAATTGCTACGCAATTCAAGGGCATTGCTATCCCGGAAGGCTGGGATGAAATGGATGAAGACGCGCGACTGGAATACGTTGAGAATTATAAAGACAGCGCGCAAGTGGTCGGCTCTAACGGACTCGGCGGTATCGTTGATGCTAGTAAGAAGGTAGGGGATACCAACGCTAGTTATAACTTCTTGTATTTTAACCAAATAAATGCCGGTGAATATGGCGTTTTGATAGTATCCGCAACGAATACGAATTATAAGTTTGAAGGATACTTTGAAGTTTCTTGGACTATTCAACAAAAGACGATAAGGGGTGCTTATAACGACGTAGGATCTAATACTTTTGGCGAAGTTAATTATGGTGGAATGTCGGTAAACTTTGGCGATAGCATAGTTGAAGGAGATACAGTTAGTTTCATCGTTACAGAAACAACTCCCAACGATATAGGATTCCGCTACTCAACTCTTACTTCTTCTACGGAAGTAGAGCCTTCTACTACGTATTATTTCTATGCAAAATATGCAGGTGCGTATGGAGTAACGATTTCTTCCGTTAGTTCCGTTTCTTTGAGAGCGCACAATGACCTTTATGGAGAATCTTATGGCAATAACTATAAGTTCTCTACTTTGAATCCGACTTGGAACGTACTTGCTCGTCCGCTAACAATTAGTGACGGCGGTCTTACTCACGAAAATATTATTTACGACTACTCTACGGCAAAGGGTAAGATTTTTATAATTTCTAACTTTTATGCTAACGATTTTATTGATGGCGACGTTGCTCCGGAAATAGTAGAAAATATTCACTCATACGTTAACGTTTCCGCAAGCAATTCAGCATCGGCAAACGATCCCACCTATACTTTCAGCGAAGAAGGTACGGGCGCTTTGACGTATACGTTTACTGCGTATGATGCAGGCGATTATACTGCAGGAATAGGTGGCGTAACCTTTAGTTATAACGAGCAAACTTATGACAATTATACCTTTGCCACAATTGCTAATTTAGATTTCCATTATTCTATTATTAAGAAAACGATTCGTCTAAACTGGGTATTAAATATTTTGGGCGAAGATGATTCGTTGACGCCCCTAGACGTATTTAGTAGGGAATACGACAAAGTTACCACTTATAAACTAACCGCATCTTTCCGTGTTGCGGACGAAGACGTTTACGCTACTAACGATTACAACGTTTATTATAATGATTACGATAATGCAAGCGGTAATATAACCATCAAGAGAAATGGCGAAAAGAACGTTGCGTTAACTCTCGGCGGCACGACTATAGAAAGTCAAGTTTCCGAATTAGATGAAGAAATATATACCGTTACGGCAAATCAATTTGGCGGAAACTACGTAATAGACGCATCAATAGAAACGGAAGACGATTACGGCGGAAGACAATCACAAACGTGGGAGATTACGCGTAAAGAACTTGCTGGCGTACAATTTGGTCCCGAACTTGGCTCGTCACACGTTTATGACGGTCAAAGATATTCGGTAAGTTTTAGTATCGTTGGATTCATAGAAGGCGATAGTATTTCTTCATTTACCGACAATAATATAGAAATTTTAACTAACGCAGTGCCGGAAATTACGTCAACGAGTTATACCTTCGGCGCAAAAGACGTTGGTACGTATACTTTTAAGGCAAGCGCGGAAGACTTACCCATCGACCGCAATTATAGGCTTACTTTTAACGTTAATTACGCCGAAGCAAATCCGCTATTCCGCATAACGCCCAGGGTTCTTGCTTTTAGTTTTGGTACGACCAGCGCAATTTATACCGGCTCGCAAATAAATACCTTTACTGCAACTGCTAACGTTGTTCAAGGTGATGAACTTGCTTGGGAATACAGTTACGCTGTTGTTACCGAATATGGTAATTGGGTAAAGGGCGATATAACTCGCATCGTTAACGCAGGTGTTTATTCGGTTTCTATATTAAATGGTTCACTCAGTGGCGCAAGCGCAAACAACTATACTTTGGATGGCGCAACCGGATTGCAAGCAACGTGCGCCGTAGAAAGATACGTTGTTAACGTAGACTCTAACGCAATTATTCCGCCACTTGCTCCCTATGATACTTATTCTGGCGAAACCATATACGTCTCGCTTGCAAATATTTCTGCATATCTATTAAACGGAGCAATTAACAAGGATAAAGAAGTTGCGGAAAATACTCCTACGTATGGTTATAATTGGTTAACTTCCGGCGTTTCCGGTATCGACGCAGGCTCTTATACTGCAAAAATTACCGGCATAGGACTAAACGTAAACGGCGAAAACAATTATACGATTGCGCAAGAAGTTTCTAAAGAGTGGCAAATCGTAAAACGTGAAATTACTATTGAGTGGGCGCAATTTAATACGTATTATTATAATTCTTCCGACCTAACCGTAAGAAACGGAGCGGTAGAAAGCGGTATTGGTACTACTGCATCACCATATACTTATTACTACAACGGCGAAGGCGCGTTAAATAGTCAAGACCCAAGAGAAGTGGGCGTCAAAGTATACGTTAAAGAAGGTTTGATAGAAGGCGATCCCGTAAAACTTGCAATAGAAGAAGGGGAAGTGGGACTCAATACTTTCTATTATCAACTTAGCGGTAGCTTAGAGTACGTCAATATAGGCGTAGGAGAAAAAGTAGAAGTTAGCGCAACAGGTACGACCACGTTGTTTGCAACGGCGGTATCTGTAAACGGCTCGAGTAGAAAACTTATAGTCAAAGTTTACGATGAAAACGGAGATGAAGAAGAAAACTACGAAATTAAGTATAAGTATGCCGGAATAGATGAAACAAATGAAAAGTATAACGAGTGCTACTACAAAATAACCCAACGTCCCGTAAATGCGACCTGGTATCTTGATGGCGCGCAAGAATATAACGTGGTATATAACGCGCAATCACACGAGATGAGCGCTACGATAAGTGGCGCAGTACCTGGAGTAACGCCTACCGCAGTACTTGGAAACGAGTGGAGCAAGACGAACGCCGGTTCTTATACTGCCGAAGTAACGGGACTAAACGATGCTAACCACGTTATAAGCGGTGGAAAAACGCAAGAATGGAGCATAGAGAAAAAGGTACTAAGCTCGTTTGAATGGGATACTAATGCGTTTGTTTATGATGGCGATACGCACAATCCTATTGCAAGCGTAAATACGGTTGAAGTTGGTTTGGGCAATGCGCTTGACGGCAAGGCGTACGCAGGTGACGTTATAGGCTATACTTATTCCGGAGACGTAGATAGATATTTAGTTGGAAATTACAAGATTAGTCTTGATGCGGTAAATAACCCCAATTACGTTCTTGATGATAATAATGAATATTCACAAGAATATGAAATTAGCGCGCGTGTTTTAACTATCGCTTGGAGTTCGGACGAAAGGTGGGAGTATAACGGCGCTACTAGGGGTATAAGCCTTACTATAACGGGATTAATAGATTCCGATTTTAATGCAAACAACGTAGATTTTGTCATAAGCGTAATGGATGGTAAGACGGCGTATGATACGACATCCGGCGGTATCGTAAGCAGTGGCGTCTATTCAATAGCGTTTAATACGAAGAACGTAGCAAAATACGGAGTAATAGTAGATTTAGACGGAAATAAGGCGCGTTCCAATTGTTACGCATTAAGTGGCGATATGCAAAAGGCGTGGGAAATTACTCCAAAGAGCGTAAGATTGGTTTGGGTTATAAACGGCGATGAAATAGATTCTGTCGAATACAATGGAACTTACTTTAACGTAAGCGCCAGTGTGTATGAAAAAGCCGTTTCAAACGATGAAGTCAACGTAAGTGTTGGCGGAAACGTTAGCGAAAAGAACAAAGGCAGTTATACTGCAAATGCTACCGCCTTAACAGGCGCAAGCGCAATCAACTATACCTTGGAAGGATGCCCCAATGCAACGTTCAACTGGGCAATTACTGCAAAACTTATAACGGCAAGTTGGAACGTAGGCGTATACGAGTATAATGGCGGATACCAATATCCGAGTTTGACGGTAAATGGTCTAATTGCGGTAGACACCGTATATTTTGCTATTGAGTTTTATGATGCGCAAGGACAATTAATAGCA
>JAZRAN010000116.1:0-2673 GCA_045634605.1 Candidatus Stercoripulliclostridium sp.
AAATGCTGGATGATGCAATATGGTTACTGGAAAGAAACGGTAACGCAATAGTAAAAAGATAAAAAGGGGCAATGCCCCGTTTTTATATGGTGGTAAAAAACGGGGACAATTGCTATTTACAAAAAGTGGAAGTTATTATATAATAATAAACGATAAAACCACATAGGGGGAAATAAAATGAAGATAGTCGTTATAGGCGCCGGCATAGGCGGACTACAATCGGCAAGGGTGCTTGCAGAAGGTGGTCACGACGTAACCGTATACGAGCGCTCTACAAAGGGCAAGATAAGTTACGATTGGCGTGATGACGTAGAGTATAACGTTTTTGATGAGTTGAGAGTGCCTATTCCAAGCGATAGTCATAGGGTACAAAACGTTTCTTTTTTAGCGCCGTTTAGTGACAAGCCGTTGTTTGTATATCAAGATGAAGACAAGATGGAGTGGGGCGTATATCGTCATACTTTCGGTGATATGCTTGCAAGTAGGGCGGAAGAAAAAGGTGCAAAAATCTTGTATGAAACAAGCGTAGAAAGTCTTATTACAGAAGATGAAAAAGTAAAAGGAATAGTAGTAGATGGAGAACCTGTTTACGCAGACTTGGTTATAGACTGTTCCGGTATGGATTCTAAGTTTAGAGCATCTTTGCCCGAAAGTATGGGTATTACGAAGAGAGCCAATCCCGACGAAGCGTTTAACGTTTATCGCGCTCATTTTAACAAGAGAGAAGGCGTCGCGGAACCCCCAAAGCATCGTAGACTCGTTTATCTAAAACCCGAGGGCGCGTTGGGTATAAGTTGGGTTGTTTGCGAGCCCGACGGCACGGAAAACGTACTCATAGGAAGAATAGGAAGCCTTCCGCAAGAAGAGATAGATTCTTCTATTGCTAAGCTAAAAGAATTGCATCCCATAATCGGCGACGATATAGTTTACGGCGGAAGAAGGGCAAGGATACCGATTCGTTATCCGCTACTTAAAATGGTAGGCGAAGGATACGTTGCAATAGGTGACTCCGCGTTTATGACGATACCGCTAATAGGGTCCGGTATTGCTTGCTCGCTTAGGGCGGGACAAATGCTAGGGGAAACCATAAACGAAGCAAATTCAGTGGACGTTAAAACGCTTTGGAAGTATCAAGTTAAGTATTATCAAAAGGTGGCTAGCGAGCATTTCTTGGTCGACTGTATGAAGCGTAAGGTGCTCGTTGCAGACAATGATGATATTAAGTACGTCATAGAATCCGGGTTTATAACGGAAGACGACATCAAGATGTTGACGGGGGGCGAAGGCGGAAAGATGAAAGCGAAAGATATATTCAAGAAGCTCCGCCTTGCGATGAAGAAACTTCCCTTTATTTTGAGCGTAGCGGGAGCTTTACTCAAGGGAATAGGGGCAATGAATACCGCTAAAAAGATACCTACTGAATACGATGAAAAAAAGATTGCTAAATGGGTAGCAAAATTACAAAAGGTGTTTGCATAAATGGATGAGAAAAACAAGATAAGGTTACTTAAGATTTGGGAAATTCTCAATAGAGAATCGGACGAAGAGCATCCGCTTAGGACGGAAGAAATTATTCGCAAGTTGGCGGAAGACGGCATCCCGTGTCATCGGAAAACGCTTTATGAAGACGTCAAGATTTTGAACGCAAACGGATATGAAGTTTTCGTCAATCGTTCTACCAGCAACGAATATTACGTCATAGATAGAACGTTTGACGTGCCCGAATTGCAAATTTTGATGGACGCAGTGCTTGCGTCAAAATCAATTACTCAAGCAAAAAGCGAGCAACTCGTCAAAAAGATAGCGAACCTTGCGGGCACGCAAAAGGGCGAAGTCTTAAAGAGAAACATCGTTGCGTTTAATACTGCAAAGTCTAATAATGAAAAGGTGTTTTATACGATAAACGAAATAGCTCTCGCCCTAGAAAAGAAGCAACAAGTCGCCTTCTATTACTTCAAGTATAATGAAAAAAGAGAGAAAGTGTATCAACGCAAGCACAATTTATACGTAGTCAATCCACTCGCAACGGTATTTTGCGACGACAAGTATTACTTGATGTGTTACGATGACAAGCATGGCAACGTCATACATTACCGCATAGACCGTATGGAAGGGTTGCGTATGACGGACGAGCCGATTAAGGAAACGGAAGAAAGCAAGAAATTCGATATCAAAAAGCACAAAAATCAACTTTTCGGCATGTACGTGGGCGCTCCTAAAAAGGTAACTTTGGAAGTTGATAAATCGGCAGTAGACGGCATATACGATAAATTTGGCGATAGCGTCAAGCCTAAGGAAGAGGGCGACAAGCTTATTTTTGAAGTGGAAGCGCAAATATCTCCTACGTTTGTTGCGTGGATAATGGGTTTTGGTAAAAACATTAGGGTTGTTGCGCCAAAAGACGTTGTAAAGAAGGTTAAAGAAAGACTAAAAGAAGCGCTAAGTATGTATTGATTGTGTGGGTAAAGAAATAAGAAAATGGGATTTTGAGCATCACGTCGTACTTCCCTGCGTCAAACACAAAAAACACTTATAATTCAAAAAAGGATATATTATTTTAATAACGATTTAAGGAAGGGGCTACATAATATAGGTACAAAATGGATATACAAGACGAAAGTCAAGTATACTTTTTCATCCAATCTCCTCCTTCTTTATGAAAAAACGCCGATT
>JAZRAN010000117.1:0-10001 GCA_045634605.1 Candidatus Stercoripulliclostridium sp.
AATCAAGGAAAGCGTAATCGCCTATGCTCGCAAGAGCTCCGCCATAGCTAATAACTTTTAGCGAACTGCCTTCAAAAGCGTATGGAGCAATAGCAATAGTTTGCGCAGGAATAGCGTAACTATCATCTACTGCGGTTAACAGAGAAGGATATCGATATAGCGTTGCTACGCTGGAATTCTTGGTTTTTTCGAACAAAACGCCCCTTACAACGCCGTAATACGCATTATAACTTGGCGCAGTAAAGCCGATTAAATTATCACATCCCTTAAATACGCCAACGCCAAGTCGCTCTACGCCTTTGATATCAATATATGAAATCGACGTATTTTCTAACGCAAAATCATCAATTTCTTTAAGATTAGAAAGATTTATGCCCTTGATTTTTTGTGGATTATCGAAAGCTCCGCTTGCAAGATACGATACGCTACGACCATTATATTCCGCCATAATTTCTACGTATTCACTATCTCCTACGTACGCATATACGCCGTAAGTTCCATCGTTACGCTCGTATAAAACGTGGTTACCCGTGCGTATCAAGCCGTTTTTATAAACGCAAAAATCTTCTTTGGGATTACCGCCTACGGATAAAATTACGTAATTATAATTTATTAGAACTTTTATTCCACTCTTTTCTATTCCCAATTTTCTCGCAATAAATTCGTGGGCAAAAGATGCTACCGGGTTAACCTTTTCCACGTCGTTTACTTCCAGCACGTAGAAATCGTGGCCAACCGGGGCATCAACCTTAATCGCTCCTACCAAATAATTGGTAAAAGGATGATTTTCCAGGTCCGGATAAGTTTGAAGCAGTTGATATTTTTCTCTAAAATAAACCACTTTGAAGCCTGCCCTGCGGAATCCGTCTACGTTTTTTGCGTATTGCGCGCCCAGACTAAATCCACTTTTGCTACCTTCTACGAAGGTAGGAACGATAGTAACCGTGGCATCCGGCATAATAAAACTATCGCTTATTGGGTAACTATCGCCCTTATTCGTGTTAAGATAAATGCTTTCCAATACGTATCCGTCATATTCTTCTACGTTCAACCTAACAAGCGTGCCGTAAGGTATCCTTGCGCTACTTGAAACTATGCTAACCTTTCCGCCCGCTACGCCTTGAACGCTTGCTGTAAACGCCTTTTCTACGCTTATATTCTTGTAATCCTGCTTGGTTACGCTAAGTATTGGATTTAACCCTGCCCTACTTAATTTTTCACTAGTCAACTCAAATGCGCCACTAGCATCAAGAATTTCCGAATACGAGCCGAAATTTGCAAAAGCAGTAACGCTCGCAGTAACGATATCGCCATGCGCAACTACGTCAAACCTTACTATATCCCCTAGCCCTATTTCCGTTTTATCGGGATAGAACGCAACAACTCCGTCATCCGTTCCCAAAACGCTATAAACTTTTTCAAATTCTGCGGTTATGGTTACGTCTACGTCCGGCATAATAAAACTATCGCCATACAAAACGCTACTTTGCATTGAGCCTTGTCTAAAATACGTCAACTTCAAGGAATTAGGTTTGAGCCTATATCCTTCGTTTGCCGTGATTTCAAGTTGAACGGTGGTATACATAGTTGCGCTTGAAAGCTCGCTCGTTACGTTGCCACCGCTAAATTCGCCCATTGTAATTAAGTGCAAGGAGCCTGCTTGTAGCGCCGTTACGCTAATCTCTACGTCGCTAGGTGGCATAATAAAACTATTCCCATTCAAACTCTTGCCGTTTAACAATATTCCATTGGGTATAGTCTTGTAGCCTTCGTGCTCAACGACTTCAAAATATACTACGTCGTTTTCATACGCGCTCGCTTGCGATAATATGACGTCACAGTTATATGCAACTACGCCTATCGAGTAACCCTTTTTAATAAACTCTGCGGTTACAGTAGCGTTCCCATTAGGCATCGTAAACGAGTTTCCTATTATGCTTACACCGTTGACGAAAAGATTTTTTAACGCATATCCATCGTCTGCGGTTACGCTAAATTCAATCTTTTCCCCTTCTTTATATTGATTTTTAGGGCTAATAAGCGCTATTTCGCCGTTTTCCGGAGTGTTTATCTCCAAATTAAAACCTGCATCCGTTGCGCCGATTTCTTTGAATATAGCGTTAATTTTAACGTTACTTTCCGGCATAATAAATCCGTTAGCGTCCGATTTTATAACGTTCATCCATCCATCGCCGGAAACGACAAGGCTTGCAAGCTTATAGCCTTCTTCCGCCGTTGCTTTTACGCCGACAAAAAGCCCTGCGGGACTGCTTTCTACGTCCGCATCAACCTTTCCGCCTTGATTTGCGGTAATGCTAATTTGATATTTTGTGGAAAAGTCTATTTCTTCAAACTTTGCGCCTACGTACGCCGGCAAAGCGCCCATATAAAACGCGCCTGAATTCAAAATAGAAGTCTTGGAGTCTTCCGATGCGCTCGCCGTGTTAATTAAATAAAGTTCGGTTAGCCTATAACCATAATCGGGAATTGCTTGCACGGAAACGTACTCGCCGGGACGCGCCGACTCGGTAGAAAGCACTATCGTGCCGTTTTGCGACGAGCCTATCAATGAAACGCTCAAAGGCGCTAAATCAAATTCGCAATCAATAACAACGGGACCTGCGGGCATCGTAAACGAATATGCGCCGTCATCTCTTTTTTCTAACGCTACGCCGTTTGCTTTAAGAGTGCCGTCAACAAATTGATATCCATCGTCCGGAATTAGCGCTACAATAACTTCCGTACCATAAGACGCCCTAGGCTCTTCCAACGAAGTAATTTTTACCGCGCCGTTTTCTATATTTTCTACGTCAATATAGTGCTTATAAGTTAAAACGCTCTCCCAACCTGCAAAAATCGTCGTATTACTTACCGCCCTAAACAAAGCAACGTTGACTTCACGCTTACATTCGTTGTCCAAAAACCAACCTGTAAAAACGTAACCTTCTTTGGTCGGCGCGTCGGGTAAAACAAGATTGGAGCCCGACTTTAAAGTAATACTCTTTACTTGCGAGCCACCGTTAGTGTTAAAAGATATTATATAATTGGAAGTGGTGGGTTGATTATCATCCGACGCGCAAGCAAACAAAGCGCATAAGCACCCTATCAAAATCAATATTAAAAGGCACGTCGTTAGTATTTTTTTCATTACAATAGTATATTAACTTAAATATACTATTTTGTCAATAGCGCTACTTTGAAAGATATGCGAGTTTTTTGAGAAGTTTAGCTGTAGCAATTGTGTCATAAAGCGCTCTATGGGCGTTTTCCAACTCAATACCAAGCTCTTTGCATAGGTCGCCGAGCGTGTTGCGACGCTCTCTTTGGAAAATACGCTTTGCCATATCGAGAGTATCAAGCGTTGGATTGTCAAAGTTATAGAATTCCTTCTTTGCGTGATAAGTCAAAAAGCCTACGTCAAAGCCTACGTTGTGTCCGCAAAGCGTTGCGCCGGACGCAAACTTATAGAAATCACCTACAACGTCTTTGAATTCGGGAGCGTCAACAACGTCCTTGTCATATATGTTATTAACTGCGGACGCCGACTCCGGAATATGCTCTTTGGGATTAATTAGCGTAGAGAAGGTTTCCTTAATTATGCCGTCTTCCATCAAAACTGCGCCGATTTCTATAATCTTGCAAGTACTTGCGGAAAGGCCGGTAGTTTCTAGGTCGAATACGACTATCTTACCTTGCAAAATATCGGGCAACTCGCCACTAGGCGCAAAAAGTTCGCTTTGCTCGCTTTCAATATACTTTTCCGGAATAATTTTTTCGTAGTATTCGGGGCATTCGTTATATACGATATCAAGGCTAATTGACGAGTAATCTATGTTGCAAAGAGCGAATTTGCGCGCAAACAAAACGTATGAACCACTTCTTTCGTCCATTTTTAGTTCGCCTTCAACGGCTACTTCCGAGCCTACAAGCATATACGCTTCTATGTCTTGAACGTTTTTGGGGAAACGCGGAAACATTAGAATATTTACGCTAGCCGTAGAATCATCTATGGTCGCCTTAAAAAACTCTTTGCCCGCCTTGGATGTGAGTTTATTTACGTCCGTAACCTTACCGCATAAAGTTATGCTACTGCGCTCGCTCTTGATAGCGTCTATTATGTAGGTCGGTTGCATTGCTATTGCGCCGATAACGTTAAGATTTACCTTGACGCTTGCGAGTCTATTTTCCGAACGAACGGTTTTGGGAGAACGAATTTTTATGAGTCCTTGTTTGGTTACGTCGTCTTTACCTTGCAAACGATAAAACTCGACTTCTACTTCTTCCATAATGCGCTCTTCCAAGTAATCGGCAAGTTGCTCGCCGTACTTACATTCAAGAAGGTATCCGTACATATCCGGAGTAACGCCCATTTTTATAGATACGGCGCCGTAATTGATTTCTACGTTGATTTTAGCGCCCTTGATTTTATTATAAATTAACGAACTGTGTTCGTTAAAAAACTCATAGACGTTTTGTGTAACGTACCTTTCCGTAGTTTCCGTTTTTTTGTATACGACGTGGAAAATTATTCCTTCCGGAATTATTCCTTTTACTACTTCGTTGACCTTTTTGCGCAAATCATCGTTCAAAAATTTGTCGTAATCATCGGCGTTGACGAGTAGTTGCACGACAAGTTCGTCGTTAGCATCCAAAATGGCCTTGGAGAGCTTAAAAATTCTCTCGTTTTCCATCAATTTATCATTAAATTGTATGCTGAAATCGTCGCTATTTCTACTTAACATCGTACTTCTCCACTAGGGCGGTTATCTCACTAAAAATACTGTCGTTAGATACGGTTTTATATATCTCGCCATCCTTGATAATAACCGATTTATCCTTACCGCCACAAACCCCAAAATCTGCGCCCTTACTTTCTCCTATGCCGTTGACGGTACAGCCCATAACTGCAATTTTTAGGGGTTTTCTTATGTTTTTAGTTAGTTTTTCTATCTCTTTGGCGTACTTTTCTACCGCAATATTGGTTCTTGAACAAGTTGGACAAGCTATTACTTCCACAAAGTTTTTGTCGAGTCCAACCGCCCTTAATATCTTGTAGCCTTCTTCTACTTCTCTAACGGGACTTGCGGTAAGAGAAACCCTAAGAGTATCTCCTATCCCATCAAGCAAAAGCGAGCCTATTGCGATACTAGACTTCGTAACGCCAAGTAGCTCGGTACCCGACTCGGTTAAACCGACGTGCAAAGGATAATCCGTCAACGTCTTAAGGTGGCGATATGCTTGTACGGTTTCTACTACGCTGGAACTCTTTACGGCAAGAACTAATTGGTCGGTGCCTGCGTCTTCCATAACCTTAGCGGTATCCAGACAAAGCTCTGCAAGAGCCTTTGGACTAAGCTTTACGCCTTGCGAGCCTTGGTTTACGCCTACTCTAATAGGCACGCCCCTTTCTACTGCAAGACGAGCAACTTCCTTTACCCCTTCTTTTTTTAGGTTGCCGGGATTTACTCTTAGTTTATGTACGCCTGCTTCTATACTCTTTAAGGCAAGTTTATAATCGTAATGAACGTCTGCAATTACCGGGATTGGACTTTCTTCAACAAGTTTTTTTAGGCTTCTTACGGAGTCTTCGTCGGGGACGGATACGCGGGCAAGTTGACAGCCGGCGTTATACAACTCCATAATTCTACCAAAGGTTTGGTCAAAATTGCTCGTCAAAGTGTCGGTCATTGATTGAACCGATACAGGAGCGCCCCCACCTATTTGAACGTTTTTAACCATTACGCTTTTTGTCATATTTAACCCTTTAACTCAAAAATTGGAATACGTCGGCGAATATTGCAAATCCAAACAATAGCACCATTCCGACGGTGTGTATAATTGCTTCCACCTTTCTCGGTACGGGCTTGCGGAATATCCACTCTATTAGAGTGAATACCATCCTTGAGCCGTCGAGCGCAGGGAGCGGTAGAAGATTCATAACGGCAAGATTTGCGCTTACTATGCAAACAACGTAAGAAATTACCGCAAAACCGCCGGAAACTGCGTCTTTCATAACCGTTATGGTCGTAACCGGTCCGCCTACGTTGCTCATAGCAAGTTTACCGGTAACGAGTGAACCAAGTATAGCAAGGATTTCGAATACCAAGAAGAACATAAATCCAAACGACCTACCAAGCGATAAATGGAAAGGTAGTTGCTTGGGCGCTGCGTATGATGAGAACCCAAAGCCGTACTTAGTTTGTACTTCGCCCGTTTCTTCATTTACGCTCGGCTTAAAAGTGCCGTCTTCCAAATACTCCCCTAACACGTAATCGCCCTTATTTAGCGTTAGCGTTACCCTTTTGCCATCTCTTAATACTACGACTTCTACGCTATCGTCTAGATTTTGGAAGACTTCCGTTGCATGCTCTGGCATAAGCACGTTGACTTGCTTGCCGTCCACTCTAAGAAATACGTCGCCGACTTCTAAGACTCCTACGTTTTTGGAAGTATCGTATACTTCCGCTACTTGCGGTAACACTTGTCCGTATACGCTAAAGAAAATAACTATTATAAGCCAACCGGAAACAAGATTCATAAAAGCGCCGGAAAACAACACGATAAGTCTTTTCCACGGAGCTTGATTGTTAAAAGCAGTAGGACTTTCGTTGCCTTCTTCATCTTCGCCTTCAAATTGACAAAAACCGCCAAGGGGGAAGGGACGGATGCTGAATATTTCGCCCGTCTTTTTATTTATGCGCTTAAAGATTTTGGGACCAAAGCCTATGCTAAATTCTAAAATCTTAAAGCCTAATATTTTACCTGCAACGTAATGGCCGAGTTCATGCACTACGACCATAAACATTAGAGCAACGAGCGCAAGGAGAACATAGCCTATATTTAACATTACTTCGCTAAAAGTTGTGGCAAGTATCATCAATTAACCCCCAATAATACTTAATATATATTCCCTTACTTCGTAATAAATACTCGTAACGTCCGTTGGGTTTTCTATTTTACCAACGTTAAAGCTTTCTAGTGTTTTACTAATTATATCACTAATTCCATAAAATGAAATCTTGTCTTGTAGATATAGTTCTACGCATACTTCATCGGCTACGCACATTACCGCGGACGGATAGTCACACGTGATTTTTGCCACTTCCGTAGCTATTTTGAGTAGCGGAAATTTGTCGTAGTCGGGCCTGGTAAAGGAAAGATTTCCGAGTTCCAAAAGTGATGGCGTCATTAGTCCTAAATCTAGTTTTTCTCTCTTTGGTTCGGTGAGCGCA
Source organism: Candidatus Stercoripulliclostridium sp. (assembly GCA_045634605.1). Lineage (GTDB taxonomy): Bacteria > Bacillota > Clostridia > Christensenellales > DTU072 > Stercoripulliclostridium_A. The sequence continues at coordinate 7,233 of JAZRAN010000117.1, forward strand.
TAACTTATGGGAAGTCGCATATCGGGAGCCGAAAACTGAAGTTTAGAGCACCCATCTTTGAAAGTTACTAGCGAGTGAATCAAACTTTCTCTATGGATAATTACGTCTACGTTTGGGCAGGAAAACAAGTGTTTTGCTTCTATGATTTCGAACCCTTTATTCATTAGGGTAGCAGAATCTACCGTTACTTTTTTACCCATTTTCCAAGTGGGATGATTGAGTGCGTCGCTTGATTTTAGCGCACTGATTTCTTCTTTACTCAAATCCCTAAACGCTCCGCCGGATGCCGTCAAGGTAACCTTTTCTAAACTTGACCAATCTTCTCCCCTAAGACATTGCCATACCGCAGAATGTTCGGAGTCGATGGGAATAATATCTTCCCCTACTTTTTTGCCAAGCGCTTTTGCCCTTTCCATAAAGAGATAACCGCAAGCAACAAAGGTTTCCTTGTTGGCAGTAATTAGCTTGGCGCCACTTTCTAATACGGCAAAGCTTGGCTCTATGCCCCAAATACCGCCTATGCCGTTTACTACTACGTCTATGCCGAAATAAGTACTCGGCTCGTTTAATACTTTAGTATTAAAAACGTGTTCGTTGTTATCGTTAGGAGCAACTTCATAGGTAGAATTGCTTACGATTTTTACGCCACTTAGATGAGAAAAGGCATCCCTTAGATAAACTCCATTTTGGTTAGCGGAAAGGAGAGTGATTTGATAATCATCCCCTAACACGTCCAAAACTTGCTTACCTATGGAGCCTGTCGCCCCTAAAATAGCGATTTTTTTCATCATAGAGCAACTGCAACGGGTAAAAATTCTACAACTACTGCAACGAATAGCACGGCGAAAATTATGCTATCGATTCTATCGATAATACCACCGTGAGAGCCTAGCAACGTGGAGAAATCCTTAACGCCGAATTCTCTCTTAACTTTGGATGCAAATATGTCGCCGATTTGAGAAACTATTGCGATTGCAAGGCCCATAAACGCATAGAATATTTCTGCATTGGGAGTACCTAATATTTCCGTAAAACGAATGGGAGCGTTTACCGGGAAAGATGCAACTTCAAACATAGCGTAAACTATAAATGCCCCTGCTACACCGCCAAACAAACCGCAAATTGAGCCTGAATAGGTTTTATTAGGACTAATTCTCGGGAAAATTTTAGGACCTTTTATTGCAGTACCGGCAAAGTAAGCAATGGTATCTGCAAGCATAGCGCTTGCTGCGGCAAGCAAGAAAGGTAGCATTCCATATGCGTTTATAGTTTGTAGTACGCACATTATAGGAGTAATGGGATACAACATAATGAACAAAGTCATTAGCATATCTTTTAGTTCAACTTTCCTATCGAATACGAAGAAACAAAATGAAAGTATCATACCTGCGCAAAGCATCATAAAGAAACCGAAGTATCCTAGGAATTTGATTGCAGGATATACGCCTAAAACTACTATAATCAAAGGAATAAGTTCCACGTTATAGCCTTTTGCCTTTGCGCATTTGTACATTTCGAAGGTGGAAAGCGCCAAAACTACAAGTACTAGCGCATCAAAAAAGTATTGACCTTGACCATCCCAAAGAGAAGTTAGATAAATAAATGCGAGCAATACGCCTAGCATTAGTATGCCCGTTAGTGATTTTTTGAGAATTTTCATTTGATTTCTCCAAAAGTACGTTTGATTTTTTTGTATTCCTTCATTAAGTCATAAACATCGCCCTTGTCTGCTTCCGGGAAAAGTTTATCGCTAAAGAAAAGCTCTGCGTATGCAATGCTAAACGGCAAAAAGCCGGAAACACGCCTTCTACCACCATAGCGAAGTAGCGCGTCTACGGGCGGAAGTGATGCGGAATACATATATTGCTGAACTTCCGGTATAGTTACGGGATTAAAAATACCGCTTATAAGTTTTTGATTAAAGACGTAGTTGAACGCCTTAGTAACTTCTTGCATTCCGTTATACGCAAAAACGAACGCAATAGTCAAGCCACGATTGTTTATGGTTTGAGAGTTAGCGTTCGCTATGGTTGTCATAAGTTCGGGGGTTAAACTTTCAAAGTCTCCTACAAAGAAGAGCTTATATCCCCTAGTCTTACATATAGGAAGCAAGGTTTTTTGTATAAAATCGACGTAAACTGACGAAACGGCAAGATTCTCGCTAATTCCCCTAGCGAGATTTTCTTTGCTGGAAACGTAAAATGATACGCAAGATACGGAAAGCTCGTCGCATGCGTCGATAATGTCTAGTATGGAACGGGTGCCGTCAATATAGCCGTTTATGCGGGGTAGCCCTTTTTTTTGGGCATAACGGCCACCACCATCCATAATAATTGATAAGTGCATGTTATACGCTCATTATCTCCGCTTCTTTGTCTGCGCTCATCTTATCAATGTCGGTGATAGCAGCGGATGCTTGCTTATCAACGTCTTTTTCATAAGCGTTGTAATCGTCTTCGGTTACTATGCTATCCTTCTTGTAGCCACGTAGCATATTGATAGCATCACGGCGGATGTTACGGATTGCAACCTTTGCGTTTTCGGTAGAAACTCTAACGTCCTTGCAAAGAGCGCGACGGCGTTCTTCGGTGAGTTCCGGGAAAACCATACGAAGCACTTTACCATCGTTGGTGGGGAAAATGCCTAGGTTTGCAGCGATAATTGCCTTTTCTACTGATTTGAGAGCGCTTTGGTCCCAAACGTTGATAACTAGCATTCTTGCTTCCGGAATAGTGACGTTAGCCATTTGGTTGATGGGAGTGTCTACGC
>JAZRAN010000118.1:0-7763 GCA_045634605.1 Candidatus Stercoripulliclostridium sp.
AGTTTTTCATCGTAACCATCACCTTTTAGTGAGTATCCCTTAGCGTAAGAGAACTTTTTGCCGTCCGCCTTGAGAGCGTCTACGAAAGAAACGGTCTTAGGGCAATTGATATGGCTTGAGCCTGCGCCTTGATAACGAAGTTTTTCCGCAAGAGTGCCAACTACTGCGATATCTTCACTTCCGTTTAGCGGTAGAGCGCCGTCGTTCTTCATTAGAACTGCGCCGTTTGCAGCCGCTTTTCTTGCAATCTTGTGGTGAGCTTCAAAGTCGATTTCGCCAAAGGTTTCGTTGGGTTTGCATTCGATTGCAAACTTGATAAGACGGAGTACGCAAGCGTCAAGTTCTTCCATAGAAAGAGTACCTGCTTTTACGGCTTTGATTATCTTTCTATCGTTCATACCCTTATTGCCGGGCATTTCCAAATCGTTACCTGCTTTTACGCCTTCCACTCTATCGTTAATTGCGCCCCAGTCGGAAACTACTATACCCTTAAATCCCCATTCGTTACGTAGCACGTCGGTAAGTAGGCGTTTATTTTCCGCCATATACGTTCCGTTAACGCGGTTATAAGAGCTCATTATGGTAGTGGGTTGTTCTTTCTTTACTATATATTCAAAAGCGGATAAATAAATTTCTCTGAGCGCTCTTTCATCGACTATGGTATCGATGCTCATACGATCGTGTTCTTGGTTATTTGCGCAGTAGTGCTTTACGCTTACGCCTATACCGTTCTTTTGTACGCCGTGAACAAAACTTGCGCCTAGTCTTCCTGCTAGGAAGGGGTCTTCGGTAAAGTACTCGAAGTTTCTACCGCAAAGGGGACTTCTCTTCATATTGATTCCAGGTCCCAATACCGTGGTTACGCCTAGACATTTTGCTTCTTCCGCTATTGCGTTACCTACTTCTTCCAAAAGTTCTACGTCCCAGCTTGAGCCGGTAGTAACTGCGGTGGGGAAACAAGTTGCGGTTTCTGCAGGTTTCATAATATTGGTACCTGCGGATGCCTTTTCTTTACGGAGTCCGTGCGGACCGTCGCTCATCCAAACGGAAGGAACACCCTTTTCTTCTACGGCTTTGGTAAGCCAAAAAGTTTCGCCCGAACAAAGAGATGCTTTTTCTTCTAGCGTTAGAGAATTTAGTATTTCTACGTATTTATCCATTTCAACCTCCACGATTGTTTTTCTTTTTTTAGCGCATACGTACGCATTATAATTTATTATAATATATTTGCTCTTTATAGTCAATAGCGGATTTTCTCTCTTTCTATCCGTTTTTCCCGTATTGACTATAAAGTACTTTAGTGTTATACTAAAGTATATCTTATTTGTGGAGCATATTATGAAAAGATTAGCTTTAACGATAGTCGTAATTTTACTCGCCCTTTCATTTGGAGTAGGCGGAGTAATAGCAATAAACGCTCTTAATAATCAAGACGATGGCGAAGATTATAACTTCGCTTGGGATAAAGTTAGAGTTGCAGACGAATCTCTTTACCCAGAAAATTTTGAGTACGTTGATTATGCGGAAGAAGTAAAATTCGATTACGAAAAATATCCGCTACTAAAAAATCAAGGTTTGTTTTGGCTAAAATGGGATGAAACGGAAAATATGTACGTTAAAGTCGACGCTTCTACTCAAGAAGGCGCTTCTCTTGTAGACCCCGATAAACCTACTATTATAAATATTCACGGTATGCTTGTTGAAGGTTGGTATACGGAAGAAATGTATTGGGCGCCCCCCACTAACGCAAGCGAAGAAGAATTAGGCTACGAATATCCCGTACAATACTTCAAATTCTGGTTTGATAAGGGCTATAACGTCGGTATGTACAGTTATCAAAAGTTTGCAGCCGAAGACACTAACTATTATATGATAGAAGAAAAAATGTGGGCTGTTGACGGACCTACCGGTATGAGATATCAAAAACCCGACGGTACTTTTGACGAAGACGTTTCTCCCTATACCGTAACCGAGCATTTTGCAGCGGACTATATAAGAGCAATGAAAATGCTACCGGAAACTTTCGGCGACAAAGAAATTAGGTTTGCGGCGCACTCTATGGGTGGTCAAGTCGTTAACGGCGGCACTTTCCTACTAACCGAGCTTGCTTCCGTAGGACAACTAAACCCCAACCAACTCCCCGATAGAATAGTACAAGAAGATACTTTCTACGGCATTTCTATTCCCCACGGTAATAATTACGTTTACGGCGGAGAAACCGACCTTACGATTAGATGGACGGGTAAGAAAATCGTAGGCGGACCGGGATTTGCATCTCTTGAATGTCTAAAAGACATTGCAGCTAACGATATAGTAATAGAATTCGTTTCCTATTCCGCTAGCGCGCTAGTAGCATTTTATCATCCCGATATCAAGAAGACGATAAAAGAAATTAGCGTTTATATTATGATGGAGCCTTATTTCACAGAAAATACGGGCGGACAACACAACGGCGTAAGAGAATACTACCTATCTTCTATTTTAAGAGATTATGACGGCGAAGGTCTAACCGACTGCGAAAAAATAGCATTTAGCGCATCTCTTCCTACGGAAGAACTCAAAAACTTTATTGGTAGAAGTTTCCAAATAGTAGAAGGTGGCAAAACCCTTAACACTTACGACGACGTATTCGTAGAAACAACGGGAAAATAATGAAAAAAACTATAATTTGTATCGGTGGCGGAGAAATCCGCGCCAAAGATACGCTAAAAATAGATGAACAAATAGCCTTGATGGCTAAAGAAAAAGCAGGAGAAAGAAGAGCAGTCTCGGTTTTCGTCGGGACTGCTTCTCACGATTCTCTGCCCTATTTTAATTCTTTTAGAAAAACCTATACTTCTCATTTCGATATTAAAGCCGACCTTGCTCTCCTTACTAAAAAAGATATTCCTATGGAGAAAATTCAAGGCAAACTCAACAATGCCGATTTGATATATATAGGCGGTGGCAACACCCTTTTTATGTTGGAAACTTGGCGTAAAACGGGCTTTTTAGATATGCTACTCGACGCATACAATCGCGGAGTTATAATAGCTGGACTTTCCGCAGGCGCAATATGTTGGTTTGAAAAAATGTATACCGACTCGGCAGAAAACACTCCCTACAAAGTAGAAGAAGGGCTTGGAATTCTAAAAGGAATTATGTCACCGCACTACGATAATCGTCCCGAGTTTGACGACGTAGCAAAAGACTACCCCCTAGCCTACGCAGTAGAAAATAACAGCGCTATCGTTTTTGAAGACGGCGTGCCGATAAAATCTCTTTCATCAGGCGGTAGTTCATATATTTTTAACAATAATATTGTTAAAAAACTTTAACTTTTCCATATTCTCTTGAACTTTTATATAATTTATGGTATAATATCTATACTATGTTAGATATTAAAAATTTATGGAAAGAAGTTTGTAATACGATTATAGGAATACAAGGCATAAACGCCGTTTCTTATTCTGTTTGGATTGATTCTTTGACACCCCTTTGCGTCAAGGATAATTCTCTCGTGCTTCTTGCTCCGTCATCAAATAATAAAATTACGGTTAACAAGAATTACAAGGATGCTATTTGCGAAGCTCTTACTAAAATCGGCTCTATGATTACCGATATAATAGTCATTATCGAGCAAGAAAAAGACCTTTACGCAGAAGAAATTAAGGAATATTCCGAAGTCACCAAAGAAAAACCCCAACAAGATACCAAAAAGCAATTTATTTCTCGTTATACGTTTGATAACTTCGTTACGGGCGACTCAAATAATCTTGCTTATCACGCAGCGCTAAACGTTGCGCAATCTCCCGGCGTTTCCAATACGACCTATTTGGGATTTAACCCCCTATTCATCTATGGCGGAGTAGGCCTAGGTAAAACCCACCTACTACACTCTATTGGTAACTATATCGCCGACAATATGCCCGAACTAAAAGTACTCTATACTACTTCCGAGCAACTCATAAACGACTTCGTTAGCTCACTATCATCAAACCAAATGGTAGCTTTCCGTACGAAGTATCGTAGCGTAGACGTACTAATGATAGACGATATACAATTCCTAAAAAAACGTACCGGACTACAAGAAGCCGTATTCCATATCTTTAACGATTTGTACCAAAACGGCAAACAAATAGTACTCACTTCCGACCGTCCCCCAAAGGAAATAGAAACCCTTGAAGACAGACTTCGCGGTCGTTTTGAAGCAGGTCTTATAGCGGACGTAGGCGCTCCCAACCTAGATATGAGAATTGCTATCATCCGTAAAAAGATGATGCTTGAAAAAATTGCCGTAAGCGATGACGTAATATATTATATCGCGGAAAAATGCGACTCCAACATAAGAGAGTTGGAAGGCAATTTGAGTAGAGTCGTATTCTATGCAAAACTAAAAGGACTCCCCTGCCCCGACCTAGAAATAGCAAAGGAAGCAATGAGTCATACTTCCACAAAAAAACAAGGCGTAATAGATAGCCAAGATATCATAAACGCAACCTGCAATTACTTCAAAATAAGTAAAGCCGATATCATAGGTAAAAAGAAGACCAAGGACCTTGCCGAAGCGCGTATGATTGCTATCTATCTAATCACCGATATGCTAACTATTCCGCTTGTTTCCATAGGTCAATTATTCGGCGGAAGAGACCATACGACTATAATACACGCGCGTGATAAAATCAGCTATCAACTACAAGAAGGCAACCCCCAAACCAAGCGCGCCGTAGAAGACATAAAGAATATGTTAAAAGACTAGGTGGACAACTTTTTTGTATGTGGATTACCCCTTGATGAAAAACAACATTTTATCCACATATAAAACGGCGATTTTGATAAGATAAATTTAACAAAAGTTGTCAAAATCAATCGGCATCAATACTTATCCACATATCAACCGGGCTTATTATTATTACTAATCCTATTAATTATTAAATAAGGAGACTTATATGAAATTTATTTGCAATACCGAAGAATTTGCTAACGCTACTTCAACCGTTTCCAAGGCTATAGCAGCAAAACCTAATATTCCGATTTTGGAAGGCATAAAACTTTCCGTTGAAGGTGACGTCGTTACCATTTCCGCAACCGACCTAGAACTTTTTATCGAAACTAAAATTAAGGCTTCCGTTAAGATTGAAGGCGAATGCGTCGTTAATGGTAAATTCCTAAATGAATTCGTAAAGAAACTTACTTATCTTGATGAAATCGAGCTTGAAAAACTAGGCAATTCTCTTTCTATCAAGTATGGCGATAACGAAACCGAAATCCAATGCTTAGAAGAAGATACCTACCCCGAAATCAGAAAGGTTTCCGACGAAGTATTCTTCAAGGTAAAAGAAGGCGACCTAAAGGAAGCTATCGACGCTATCAGTTACTGTGTTGCTCAAGACGACAACCGTCCCATCCTAAAAGGTATTCTACTTGACCTAGCGGACGAAACTCTCACCACCGTTGCTCTAGATGGATATAGACTAGGCTACGCAAAATGCGAAGTAGTAGATTCTTCCAAGGGCGAATATAAAATTATCATACCCGGTAAAACCCTTGCGGAAATCTCTAAAATACTAGAAGAAGGCGATAAGATAATTAAGGTTACTATGCAAAAGAATATTGTTCTTTTCGACCTAGGAAACACCATTATCACTACTAGACTTATCGATGGAGATTATATCGATTATAAAAAACTCATCCCCACCACCTTTACTACCCATATCACCATAGAAAAGGATGCTTTGATGAGCGGTCTTGATAGAGCTTCTCTCGTTGCTAAAAAGCATAAGCACAACTACCTAAAACTCTCTATTTCCGGTAACGTAATGGAAATTAACTCAAATTCCGATATCAGTAAGATTAGAGAAACCGTAAACTGCGCGCTGGAAGGTAAAGACCTTGATATAGCGTTCAACTCTCGCTTCCTAGCCGACGCTCTAAACAAGATTAAAGAAGACTTTATCGACTTTAAGTTTAGCGGAGCTACTTCCCCTACTATCATCGTTCCCAAGGAAGGCGATAAGTTCTTATATATGGTTCTTCCTATTCGTATGCTCGGTTAACAACGTATTTCATATTAAAATTAAACCCACCATTATGGTGGGTTTTTTGTTATCGTTTGCCGTTATAATTACTGTTCGTTTGATGAGTTTTCATTATTTATTACGTCATTGTTTACAAGTTCGATTTGCCCCTTTCTTTTGCTCTTTTTTACGAGTATAACGGTTACTGCAACAATTACCGCAAGGCCGACCGTAGAGCCCACGCTTGCGCCTATAATAACGCCTAAATCGACTTTACCGCTAGACTCTATGTCTTCCCATAAAACCCCTAATACGACGCTTTCAGCGGGCATAGTGAATTCTGCTCCTGCTGAATACGTAACGCCGTTTATAATCCAACCGGCAAAGCGTTTACCTTCAGGCTTATTTGCAGGCTCCATAGGAAGAATTATATTTTCTCCTACTATTGCGCTTAGGTTTTGTAGTCCTAGACTTTCATCCATAATCAGAGTGTTTACGGGGCTAAAAATGATGCTAAAAGTAACGCTTTCAACGTAAGTATCTACGGAGTAAGTACCTTCCTTAAAAAGCTTTAATTTTTCGCCTTCATAAGTTACTCTGTCCGTATAACCAACAAAGGCGTAGCCTTGTAAATTATAATTATTAGGCGCGTCAAGAATAAAAGGAATACCGAATTTTACTACCTTGCCACTAGGCAAACTGCCCGTAGGATTAAGACTAGTATAATTATCGTCTACGTAATTTATGCTTACGTTTTTGCGCGTATAATATAGATTTATAACGCTATCCCCTAATGGAGAGATAACAAAGTTATCTACGTTTTCATTACTGTTATTTAGCGTTGAGTGAGAGAAAGAAAAACCGTCTTTTGATAACAGGTCGATTGATGATATAGTATACGTCGAGTCCGCTACGCAATCGTTTCTTTCTACCAATGAATCGTAAACTTCATTAAAAGAAAGCTCCAAGTTTTCATAATAATGACGGAAAGTAACTTTAATATCTTCTCTCGCTTTTAGTGTTACTGCTATTGATATTTCGTTTTTAATTATTTCCGTAAGTTCATAAATACTACCTTCGCTTACGTTATTACTAACGGGAACGATAGCGCCGTCTATATTCCAAGAAGAAAGAAGATATCCTACTTTATTAAAAGGATTTTCAAGTTTGATTTTTATGGAAACTTCATTGTTTGGGGTTATTATTACTTCAGTTTGGTTTACTGAATCTACCAATTGACCGCCATAGGAGTATGTGATTTTAGGAAGAACGCAGTCTATGGTAAGGTCACTATATATCTTGTTGTAATTAGGTGTGCCGTCATAGTCATAGACTAATGCTCCAACGAAAGTTTGACTTTCGCCAATACTTCCGTTTACGATGGAAGAAAGGGATACTACTTCTTCTGATATACTCCAACCGCTAGGTAAAGAAATAGAAGAAAATCTTCTACCCAGAGCAACTTCCATACTTTCGGGGATTTCCGTAGGTGTCGGGTCTATTGGTAAAACTTTCAAAATAACCTTTCTTTTTATCGTTTGAGTTGTGGAGTCGTAGCCGTCTAAAGAAGAGAAGTCGTAATTTATTAGGTCATTGGGAGTAAAAATCATAGAATAGCCTTCAGTGAAGTTTACGGACGGAATCAACGATGCGTTTTCCCAACTAAAATTACCAAGAGAGTGCTTATATACGTTGTTATCAAAGACTATATCTTCTGTTGCAACTACTAATGAAATAAGGGTATTATTAGGATTATAATCTATATCT
>JAZRAN010000119.1:0-10379 GCA_045634605.1 Candidatus Stercoripulliclostridium sp.
TTCGTTTGGAGCGTTGTTATAATGGCGGTATTGGTCGGCGCATATTTGTTTGTCGGTGGCTTTTTTGCTAATGCCGTTTCCAACTTTATACAAGGCATAATTATGCTAATCGGTGTAGTTATTATGTTGGCGTTAATGCTCAAAGCTCCGGAAGTTAACGGAATAGAAGGACTAAACAAGCTTATGGAAAGCGGATACGGATTTTTCCCGTCCACGGAAAGCGCAACGGGCAAATGGTTTGATGCGCCCGCAGTCCAACTAATATTCAATATTTTGCTTACTTCCATAGGTATTTGGGCAGTACCGCAATCGGTACAAAAGTTCTATGCCATCAAGAACGATAAGGCTATAACGCAAGGCACGGTAATATCTTTCGTGTTCGCATTGATAGTAGGCGGTGGCGCATATTTTAACGGCTCGCTTGCTCGTCTTTTCTATCCCGTAATGCCCGCTGAAGGCGCAGAAAACATTATACCTAACATACTGCTTTCAAACGAGCTTATGAACTATGCGGTACTGGGATTTATATGCGTTTTGGTACTTTCCGCAAGTATGTCTACGCTATCGTCCTTGTCGCTTGTTAGCGCATCCAGCATAGGCGTAGATATCTACAAAGGCTATATTAAAAAGGATGCGGACGACAAGAAAATTAAGATACTCGTTAGAGCGCTTTGTTTCTTCTTCGTTGCGCTCTCCGCTGTGTTTGCGATACTCAAAGTAGATGCAATAGTAACCCTAATGTCACTTTCTTGGGGAACGATGGCAGGCTGTTTCCTTGGACCGTACGTATATGGTCTATATATGAAGAAGGCTAACAAATATGGAACTTACGCATCAATTACTGCGTGCCTAATTCTTACCGTAATACTCATTTTTGTCTTTGGTTCAGTTAGTGGCGGTAACACTTTTGGCGAACTAATAAGTCTAGGCATAAAGAAGAGTCCGATTATAGGCGTATTCTGTATGGCGGTATCTATAATAATCACGCCTGTGGCAAGCATAATAGGTAAGAAAATAGAAGATACCGTGAGAGCTAAGCAACAAGGCTAAAACCAAAATATAAATTTTAATTCGCTTGTATAATCTCCGCTTTTGACGGCAATAATCGTCGTAACAACAAAGCGGAGGTTTTTTTATGAAAGTTAAGTTTAATTCCCAAAAAATTAAGACGTTCTTTAAGAAGAATATGTATTATATGATTATGGGTGTGTGCGTGCTTGCAATAGGCGCTATGGTTACCGTTGCAGTAGTGGTAGGGGAAAGTGCTAATACTAATCCCACTCCTAACGAGAATATTGCTCCCGACGTAAATGCGCCCACTCCCGATAACGATACTCCCATCGTTACTCCCCCCGATACCAATATCCCGGACACCGACGTTTCTACCGAGCCTACCCCCATTATTTTTGCTCTCCCCGTAGAAAGCGGTAACGTAATTAAGGATTACACTATGGACACTCTCGTTTGGTCTTCTACCCTAAAACAATATCAAGTACACGGCGGTATAGACTACGCAGGTGAAGAAAACGCAAACGTCCTTTGCGTATACGACGGCACGGTCAAGAGCGTAACCTACGATGTGCTAAACGGTCATAAGGTATGCGTTGACCACGGTGGCGGTCTTGTTACAGAATACTCATCTCTTTCCGAGCCTGTTGTCGCAGAAGGTCAAAAGGTATATAAGGGCAGTAAACTTGCTACCATTTCCACTTCTTCCACCAAGGAAATGAGCGACGGCGCGCACGTACACTTTGCAGTTACCCTAAACGGACAAGTTGCAAACCCCTACGACTACTTTATAGAAGGGGACAAATAATATACGCAAGGCTTTGCCTTGTTTACATATAATCAAACACCCAATATAGCGGCAAAGAAAGAGCCTGCGGTTGCTCTCCGTACCGAATAGTTGGAATTAAAATATAAAGACCTAATCGCTTGATTAGGTCTTTTTGTTTGGCTTTTAACCATTATTTTATTTCTTTCTTTTGGCTTTCCGTTATATCTTGTAGCTTGTTCTTGCATCCAAGTTGAGAAATTAGCGTATGTACTGCGTCGTCAAGAGCTCCGCCTTCGCTAAAGTCCGCTTCGAATATCCAATCTACTCTTTCGTGCTTTAGTAGGGGTTGCACTTTGTGCTTTTCTTCGGGATGATATAACGCAATAGAGTGTCCGCCCGATTGCTTTACGAGTTTCATACAAGGTACGTCGGTTAGTCCGTCACCAATATAGACCATATTGCGGAAGAAAACGCGTCTGTCTTCGTCAGGTTGAGATTTGTTTAGGTCAACGTTGTTGTTAATGTCCAATACACCCTTATTTATGCGATATACGAATTGGGTTTTGTTAGTGTAGTTAACCGCCATCTTCGCCCACATTGCGTGGCCTTCTTCATTATACATAAACTCGCTTGCAAAAATCTTCTTGAAGTACTTTGCAACTTCCGAGCCGTCTATTATTTCTTTTAGCCCCGATGACAATACGTAATGCTCGACTTGTACGCCTGCTTGCTTGCCGTATTCGTTGATGCGATTAAACCACTCCTTTACGCCGTTGTGATATACGATATGCTTGCCACACTCAACCAAAGTTTCGCGAGTAAATGGAATACCGCGTTTTTTGGATTGGTCTATCATACAGTACATATACGCAAGCACGCTGTCCATTTGCTCTTTTTTTGCAATAATACCGGCTTCGTTCCAAAAGTCATCCGGCTCCATACCAAGACTGGGTATGAAAGTATACTCTTGCATATCGCGAGTACAAAGGGTTTTATCAAAGTCATAAAGTAGAGCAACGATATGTTTTTTTGCCATATTGGTTTACCTTTATATTAGATTTGTCTACCTATATTTTAACTTTTAATGACGATATTGTCAAGATAGGAAAATAAATTGGCTTGGATAAAAAAACGTCTAAATCTTGTGATTTAGACGTTTTTTGGCAGGAGTAGTAAGAATCGAACTTACGTCAAGGGGGTCAGAGTCCCTTGTGTTGCCATTACACCATACTCCATTAAAAAAGGCGCATGCGCCTTTTGGTTGTTTGTTTATTATTTGTCTGCGTTGATGATTGCTTCGATTAGAGCGTCTGCATCATATCCGTGTACTGCTGCTGCTTGCTCGATGCTTTCCATTCTGGAGCAGGGGCAATGTAGGCAATGCATACCAAACTTTTCTACTAGTAGGGTTGCCACTGCTTCGGGATTCTTTGCGTTATCTAATACTTCGCCTATAACGGTACTCTTGGTTATCATAGTATATTCTCCTTTTTGAGTGATTTATCAATAATATTATATACCCTAAAACGCAAACTCGCAACTATTTTAATTTGCTTTTAGCAGTGTTTACGTGTATAATATCAGTATGGATGAAAGAAGTAAAGTAATGCGAAAGATTATGGGTTGCGTTCGTAGGGCGATTAACGACTACGATATGATTCAAGACGGCGACCATATTGCCGTTGGCCTTAGCGGTGGTAAGGATAGCTTGGTGCTACTTACTGCGCTTGCTATGCTTAGGAGATTTTCTCCTAATCCCTTTACCCTTTCCGCAATAAGAGTGGATATGGGATTCAAAAACGCAAGCCAAGAAGAAGCGGATGCCCTTGCAAAATATTGCGAAGATTTGGGCGTTAACTACTACGTGGAAAAGACCGATATAGCGGAAATTATATTCGACGTAAGAAAGGAAGATAACCCTTGTTCGCTTTGCTCCAAGATGCGTAGGGGAGCGCTAAATACCAAGTGTAACGAAATCGGCGCCAATAAACTAGCTCTCGGACATAACGCCGACGACGTAACGGAAACCTTCCTTTTGTCTTTCATATATGAAGGTAGACTTTCCACCTTCCAACCTACCGGTTATATGAGTAGAACTAATATGACTCTTATTCGTCCGCTTATATATTGTCCGGAAGGGGACATAAAGGGCGTTACGGCAAGGCTAAACCTTCCGCTACTCCATAACCCTTGTCCTATGGACCACACGAGCCAAAGGGAATACATGAAGAATCTTTGCTCAACCATAACGAAGGATATACCCTTTGCTAAAGATAGGATGTTTTCCGCAATAACCCACCCGGAAAGATATAATCTTTTCCCCCCGAGAGTAACCGATAAAAATGAAGATTAACGTAAAAGAAACATTAAAAAGAGCGCTAAACTTATTCTTAACCTTTTTTAGAATAGGGGCGTTTACCTTTGGCGGTGGTTACGCTATGGTAGGCCTAATTCATAGAGAAATGGTAGAAAAGAAAAAGTGGATTAGCGACGAAGAAATGCTGGACGTAATAGCAATTGCGGAGTCTACTCCCGGTGTTATTGCCCTTAATACCGCAACCTACGTCGGCGCAAAAGTAGCAGGCGTTTTTGGCGCGTTTGTAGCAAGCATAGGCGTTATGCTCCCATCCGTCATAATCATTACCGCCATATCTTTTGCCATAGAAGAATTCGGCAATAATAAGTACGTCAAATGGGCTTTCTTGGGCATAAGGAGCGCCGTTGCGGCTCTTATATTAAACGCCGCTATAAAGCTTAGCAAGAACAACGAAAAGAGTTGGGTTTGCTACTCGGTAATGGGCGTTGCGTTGGTGCTTGCCGTTCTTTCTACGTTCGAAATTATTAAGCTTGATATGGTATTCATAATACTGGGCGCAGCGCTGTTCGGTGTTATTTGGGGCATAGCCACAAGAAAGATTAAACCGGAAAAGAAGGCTACCGAAGTCGAAGTTATAGAAACCGAAAATAGCGATAATATGGAAAAAGTGGAAGGCGAAATACCACAAGAAGAACCGACTTTATCGCAAGAAGAAAATACGGAAGAAAGGGGGGATGAATAATGCCTGTTTGCCTAGATTTATTCCTTTCTTTCCTAAAAATAGGTTTGTTTACCATAGGTGGCGGATACGCTATGATTCCGCTAATTTCCGATACCGCTATAAGTAAAGGGTGGATAACGGAAGAACTACTCATAGACTTTATTGCTATTGCGGAATCTACGCCGGGGCCGTTTGCCGTTAACGTAGCGACCTTCATAGGTCTTGACGTAGGTGGAGCGTTGGGCGTTTTCTCTGCGGTTATGGGATTACTTCTCCCTAGCATTTGCATAATGCTTACCATATATTATCTTTCCAAGAAGATGCTCTCCAACGTCCACGTTCAAGATGCGTTTAGGATGATTCGTCCCACCGTTACCGCGCTAATAGTCGCAGCGTTTTTGTCCGTCCTTTACGCAACCGTAGCAATAGAAGGCGAGAGTGGAGAAACTTCTTTTAATTGGTTTGGCTTAGTATGGTTTGCCGTTTGCTTCTTCCTTACCTTCAAGCCCAAAGTTAACGACGAGAAGTACCCGAAGTTGACGCCTTATTTAACGGTAATGAATAAGATAAAACTGCACCCGATACTCCTTATAATTCTTTCTGCGGGCGTAGGTATATTATTCTACGGATTCGTGCTTTAACGCTACAACGTAATTCGAACTCGACTTATAAGATATAAAAAAAGACTAACGAAAATTTCGTTAGTCTTTTGCTTTATAAACGCTCGTTCGTTACGCCATTAGCATTATACAAATGGGAATCGTTACGCAAGAAAGTATGGTTGATATCATAACTTCTTTTGCGGCAAGCCCCGTATCCTTATTCGCCATAGAAACGAACATCATAGTGTTGGTTGCAATCGGCATAGCGCCTATGGCTACTAGGTTTAGTCTAATTGGCTCTATATCCATAAAGGTAGACATAAGGAGCATTACTAGAAGGCCAAGCACGGGATAAAGTATGAGCTTTATGCCGGACGCAATATATACGCGGTAGTCTAGGAATAGGTCTTTAAGGTTCATTTCCGCAAGCTTTATGCCGAGTAGCGTCATAGAAAGCGGACCTACTGCGTTGGAGAAAAGGCTGAATACGTTGGCTATGCCCGTAAGGTTAAAGCGTTGGAAGTTGATATTAAATATAAATAGCGGTAGCGCAATTATAAAGGAAAGCGTAGGGGGATTTAGAATGGCTTTCTTTAAGCTAATATACTTCTTATCACCGGTAATTGCGTAGTTGCCGACGGTCCAACATAGTAGATTGAATATTACGCAAGAGCAAGATGCGTAAAGGATGAGCTCGTGTCTTTCTGGCGCAAGGAGTTGCAAGAAGGGGATGCACATATATATAAGGTTACCGAATGCTCCGCCGTAACTTATGATTCCCGCCGAGTCTACGTCTATCTTTTTGAAGGGCTTGCATAGTAGTTTGCCGATATAGAGTATTGCAAGCTCGGTAACTGCGGTAAATAGGAATATTGCTAGCATATTCCAAAGTATATCCATGGTGAACTCGGTGTTAAGGAAAGAGTTTACCGTTACGAAAGGTTGCAAAACGTATAGCATTAATACGGATAAAAATTTTACCGCTTCTTCTTTGTTTATCATCTTGAGTTTGGCGACGATAAAACCGGGTACCGCCATCACTATGAGTAGCGCAACGCTCTCAAGACTTGTTAAAAATAGTTGCCCCATTAGTCTATTACTCCATAGTTAATTAATATATTTTCTACTTCTTTGAGTTCCCTTTTTATGCTTTTTAGGTTACCCAAAGCATATTTTATTCCAAGCCAATTTAGTTTGATAAGAAGTGGGTTTTGTAGTTCGGTAACGTACATTAGTCCTTTTAGCATCGTTACGAAATCTTTTCTTTCTTCCTTACTTATAGTGTTATCGCTCATCACGCCGTCTAGCGTTAGACGTAGCCAATAATCACTATCTTCTTTGGCTTTTTCGTTAAATGGTTTTTCTTCTAGGTCTGTTATCGTGGTGGAAGAATATAGGTCGTCTTCGCCAATATATAAAGACCTAAAAGCGTCTGCAAACGGCTTTATTACGCAGTCGCAAAACGCAATATAACTATCGTGGCTTAATTCCGCAGGATAAAACTTTCTTACGAATTCAATTATGGATAGGTCCTTTTTATCAAACTCCAATAGAAGACCTACTACGAGAGAAACAAGATGTCTTTTGTTGGTAGGCAGTCTAAAACTTATGCCGTTTTCGTCCGTAACGATAGCGTTTTGGTATTCTTGACGATAATCGGAAGTCTTGGTGGCGTCCGCAATAATCGACATAAAGGAGTCGTCGCTAACTATCGTCTTTAGAAAGTCGGAAATAGCCTTATCGACTATTATTAGTCTTGACGAATAAAATGCGTTAATCGCGTCGTTGAATTTTTGAAGATTTGACGTGTTTTCCATCGTGATTTTACCTTTTTTAGCCTAACTTTTTGTCCGGCGTAATTTTACATTATATTACTATAAATATAGTAACATAAAAATCAAAAAAAGTCTTGCAAAAGTGGCATATTCATTGTATAATAATTTTAACGTTTGTTGCCTAAGATACAAACGCAAAAAAGGTAATTCCAAGGGGTATTCCATGAATATTTTTAAGCTACTAAAAAAGAATAAGTTGTTCTATAATTTTGAAGACAAAGAAATCAATACGATTTTTGATTGTTTGCACGGCCACATTAATAAATATAGTAGGGGTAGAGTCGTTGCGGAAATTGGACAACCCGTAGAAGAAATCGGTATTATTTTGAGTGGCGCAGCTGTAAAATTCATCAAAAAGCCCAGTGGCGAACTGGAAAACTGCGGTGAATTGTATGCAGGCGATATGTTCGGCGAAGTAGAAGGTTACTCGGGCGACCGCACCTTCAAGAGCTCCGTTGTTATTGCGGAAGAAGCAACCGTTCTATATATTTCCGTTGCAACAATCGTAAAACAATGCTCTAACAATTGCCCTTGCCACCAAAAGTTATTGGAAAACACCCTTTCTTGCCTAGCGGAACGCATTGATACTATCAATAACGATGCTAAGTACCTAAAGATTAAGTCTATGCGCGGTAAGATTGCAAAGTTATTCTACGACAAGTATCTTGCTCAAGGCACGGAAACCATACATCTTGGATTCAATCGTAACGAAATGGCAGAATATCTTAACGTTTCTCGTCCTTCTATGAGCAGAGAAATGATTGCTATGCGCGAAGATGGAATAATTAGTTTTAGAAAGGATGAAATAGTCATCCATAACGTAGATGAACTACAAAGACTTGCTAATATAGCTAGATAATTATGCCTTGGTGGTTTTATTTAATAGTAGGAATAATCGTTTTTGTCGCAGTTGCCCTTCGAGTAGGGGCATACTTTATTTTGAAGAAACTCTACAAGCCTTCTAAGCGTGATTATGATTTTATACTTGATTATGAAATTAGAGAAAAGGGTTTCCAAAAGCGTTGGTTAGATGTCCCGTTTACCGCTTATCGCAGAGAATCTCGCTACGGATACGAAGTCTTCGGCAGATACTACGAGTGCCCCACTCCGTCCGATAAAATTATGCTTTCTATACACGGGCACAACTCTTGTGGGCTTTCTCAAATGAAGTATTTGGAACTTTTTTTGAGCCTTGGTTACAACGTGTTTATCCCCGACCACAAAAGAAGCGGTTTTAGCGGCGGAGATATTATAACCTTTGGCGCTACGGAAAAGTATGACGTCATAGATTGGATTGACCTTCTTGCAAAAGAGTACCCCGGCAAGCGCTTTGCTATTTTTGGCGAATCTATGGGGGGAGCAACGTCTATGATGGTTGCAGACCTAGACAAGAGAGTGGAGTATCTTATGGAGTACTGCGGATACGCTGACTTTGAAGGACTCCTTTCCAAATATATTAAGAATAAGACCATTCGCAAGATATTAGAACCTACTTTTGAGAGCGTTTCTCGTTTGTTCTTCAAGATAGAATTCAACGATTTTAATGCGGGTAAATCTCTTGCAAGGGTAAAAAAACCAACCTTGATTATACACTCGGAAGCAGACAAAACCGTAGACTTTTATAACTGCGAAAAACTAAGAGCCATTAAGCCCGATGCAAAAGTCCATATCTTTAAGGATAGTATGCACGCGCGCTCGATGGTTAAGTATCCGGAAGAGTTTACTAAAGTCATTACGGAATTTGTAAGAGAAGCCGAAGAAAAAGTTAATATGGAGCAATAATGGAAGAAATCTCACCAACCACGTCCGGAGTAGAAACTCCGGATTCTGTCGTTAATCGAGCAAAATCAATATCAATTAGTCCAAAGGCGGTTATAGTAGGCATCGTAGTAGTGCTTACTTTATTTATTACCGCATACGTGCTTACTTTCGTGTTGGACAAGGGTTACTTCTTGCGCGACGCAGAAGGCTCCATAATCGTTGGAACCTATCAAGTCGATAACACTCTTGACGGAATTAAGTGGTGGCAATTCTTACTTGCGCCTTTTATGATTTTGCTCCCGTCCACAGAAGGCTCTATGACGGTTTGGGCGATTATCCTTTTGTTGCTTATCATAGGCGCTATTTTTACTGCGCTAGACGATAGCGGTATTTTGGTTTATATGGTGGAATACCTTAATAATAAACTGGGAAATAGAAAGTATTTGCTACTTTTCATAATGACTTTTGCACTTATGTTCCTAGGAAGTTCCGCCGGTATGTTCGAAGAGCTTATACCGCTTGTTCCCGTAATCGTTATGCTTTCTTATGCGCTGGGATGGGACGCTCTCGTAGGTCTTGGCGTAAGCGTTATGGCGCCGTGCTTTGGTTTTTCCGCTGCAATAGTAAATCCTTTTACGGTAGGCGTTGCTCAAACGATAGGCAATATTCCTATGTATTCCGGCATTGGATTGCGTATTTTAAC
This sequence comes from Candidatus Stercoripulliclostridium sp., assembly GCA_045634605.1. GTDB lineage: Bacteria > Bacillota > Clostridia > Christensenellales > DTU072 > Stercoripulliclostridium_A. The sequence goes on from JAZRAN010000119.1 coordinate 9,717, forward strand.
CTTCGTTCTCGCTTACGTTATATTGATGGCGTTTATAGTTCCTTATGCTAAAAAAGTCGAGAAAAATCCCCAAAAATCACCTGTTTATGCTCTTGACCTTGAACGCAAAAAGACTTTTAGTTTTAGAGTGGACGACTTCAAAGAAGACAAAGGTAAGAATAAGGCGCTACTTTGGTTTGGTTGCTGGATGCTTGGCATAGTTGCTTTAGCGCTCGTTTCTATCGCCGTTCCGGTGCTTGCCGACTACCTAATGTATATTATTCTTGCTATTTACGTTATAGCGGGCATAGGCGCTTGTTTGATGTGTGGCGAGCGTGGTAAAAGGCTTTTTGTAAATCTGGGAAAGGGACTTATAACACTTCTTCCTGCCGTTGCTCTCATCTTGATTGCGGGCGGTATTAGATACATAGTGGAAGAAGGCGATATTATGGATACCATCCTTTACCATATTGTAAATCTAATAGGAGATAGGGGTGGTTTTGGTACTACGGTACTCATATACGTCCTAATTTTCGTGTTTGAATTATTTATTCAATCGGGCTCCGCAAAGGTATTTTTGCTTATGCCTATGATTTATGATATTTGCGCTATGGTGGGCATAAATTCGCAAGTAGCCGTACTTGCTTTCTGCTTTGCGGACGGCTTTGCAAACGTTCTCCTTCC
>JAZRAN010000120.1:0-16893 GCA_045634605.1 Candidatus Stercoripulliclostridium sp.
TTAATATAGTCTTCTCCGCTTTCCACCTTGACTCCACAAGCAGTCAACATATCGGTTACAGACTTTACTCTATCGCTTTCTTTTATTCTTAATCTAGACACACCGCTAATAGTAGATACGCCGTTAGCGAAGGCGCAAGCAACGGAAAGAATTGGTACTATATCGGGCGATGCGTCTGCGTTAAAGTTGATTGCTTTAAGTTGACTCTTTCTACTAATTACAACTCCGTCTTTATATTCTACGCTCGCTCCCATTTCTTTTAATACGGAAAGAATAACGCTATCGGGTTGCGCGCTGGGAAACTCAACACCGCCCACACTAATTTCTCCGCCAAGCGCTCCTGCGACTATCCAAAAACATGCGCTAGACCAATCGCCATCAACGACAATTTTTGAAGGAGCAACTTCTTTTTTAGGTGATACTACTTTGTATTCTCCACTCTCAAAACTAACGCCTATACCAAACTTTTTCATTACTTCCAAAGTAACGTCTACGTAACCTTTGGAAGTTATCTCACCTTCTATTTTTAGCTTTCCGCCACCAATGGCAACCAAGGTAAAAAGAAGGCCGGTAACGAATTGGCTCGATTCTTTGGGAGAAATGGTAAACTCATTGGAAGAATACTTACCGCTTACGCTAACAGGTAAAAAATCACCGCTTACTTCAACTCCGTTTTCTTGCATCGAGTGTCTTATCGCGCGAATTGTACGCTCCCCTATTCTTCCCGAGCCTTCCATCTTGAATTCACTAAGATAGACGGCAATCAAAGGGAGCAAAAAGCGCATGGTAGAGCCACTTTCTCTTACGTTAAAAAGGCTACCCTTTGGAGAATCTATCTTCGTTACAATAGCTCCGTTTTCATTTCTTGTAACCACTGCCCCAAGTTCTTCAATCGAATCAAGAGTTGCTTGTATGTCATTTGAATTTAGGTTGCCTAAAACAGAAGTTTGATTACCCAAAATAGCGCTTAATATGATAGCGCGATGAGCAACCGACTTAGAAGACGGAGCGCTAATAAAGCCTATTAAACTTCCGTTTTTAACACACGCGTTCATTATTTCTTTTCCCTAGATTTTTTGTCGGCTATCTCTTTTTTTTCCGTACCGTCTTGTAGGAGCTCCATTAGCCTTTGTTCATCTTCGTTTATGATTGCATCTTTATATTCCGCAATGCGTTTTTCTACGTCTTCTATTGCTTGAAGAAGATATTCTTTATTTCCTAAAAACAGCTCCGTCCACATTGTAGGATTAAGTTTAGCAACCCTCGTTAAATCTCTAAAACTACCCGCCGAATAGCCTACGTGCTCTGCCGACAAGGGATTTTTAATATATGAAGAAGAAACTACGTGGGCAAGTTGAGAAGTGTAGGCTATAATCTTGTCGTGCTTTTCATAACTCGATACGGTAATGCCTTCACACTTGACTTCATTAAAAAACTCCTTCATTTTTTCAAGGGCAGGAATATCGTCCATATCTACCGGAGTAAGAATAATATAAGCGTGCTCAAACAACGTTGCGGTAGAATGCGACACGCCGGAAAATTCCCTACCTGCCATGGGATGACCGCCAACGAAAAATACGTCTTGACGCATTTCTTTTAGCGATTGCATCTTTTTGACTATTTCTTTTTTGATGCCGGCAGTGTCCATAATTATAGCGCCGCTTTTAAGGCGTGGTACTACGCTATCAAGTATTTTTAGTGTTGCTCTTGGATTGGTTGCGATAATTAAAATATCTACGTCCAAGATAGGAGCGTTTACGTCTAGGATTTCGTGATATGCGTTAAGAAGCGCGCCTTTTTTTAGGACTTCATCGCTTACGTCGTAGGCAAAAACTTTATGCGACGTATTGCGCATTATTTGTCTTGCGAGCGAGCCACCTATTAAGCCTAAACCTATTATGCCGATTTTCATATTATCTCTTTTTATTAACTAAGGGGAGCATTACGTCAATGGCCTTGACTACGTCTGCAAATTGCTCTGGGCGTAAAGACTGAGCGCCGTCGCAAAGGGCTTTTTCCGGATTGTTATGAACTTCTATGATTAGTCCATCCGCACCTGCGCCTACGGATGCAAGACTCATAGGTTTAACAAGTCTGGAGAGTCCGCTTGCATGGGACGGGTCAACTATAACGGGAAGATGCGTCTTTTCCTTCAAAATCGGTATTGCGCTAAGGTCGAGAGTATTGCGAGTATACGGCTCGAAGGTACGAATACCGCGCTCGCAAAGTATAACGTTTTCGTTACCTTCGCTCATAATGTATTCAGCGCTCATTAACCACTCTTGAATAGTGTTGGCCAGTCCGCGTTTTAGTAGTACGGGCTTATTCAATTTGCCAACCGCTTTGAGTAGGTCGAAGTTTTGCATATTTCTTGCGCCAATTTGCACCATATCTACGTCTTCGAAAGCGTCAATATACTTTTCCGACATAATTTCGGTAACGATAGGAAGACCCACTTCTTCTCTAGCCTTTACCAAAATCTTTATACCTTCCACGCCCATTCCTTGGAATGCGTATGGAGAAGTACGGGGCTTGAACGCACCGCCTCTAAGCATTTTTGCGCCACTTTCTTTGACGGCTTTTGCAATTTCTATAACCTGCTTTTCGCTTTCCACACTACAAGGACCTGCGATAATGGGGAAATGTTCTCCGCCAAATTTTACGCCCTTGACGTCAATAATACTATCTTCCGGATGAAACTTTCTATTTGCGTTCTTAAAAGGCTCTTGTATTCTAGTAACCGCATCTACTATCTCCAACGAGCGCAATAGTTCCATATCAACCTTGGAAGTGTCTCCAACAAGACCTATAATCGTAGAATTTGCGCCACTGGAAACGTGTGTGTCAAGTCCAAGCGATTTAATCCACGCTACAAGTTTGTCGAACTCACTCTTACTACATTGATTTTTAATAGTTACTATCATATTTTAACTCCTATGAGCGATATTTAGTTAAAAAGCCACGCTTTTGCGTGGCCTTGATTTACAATTCGAATTAACAAAAAGCCAACGCAAAATTATACCGTCTTACGGTAAAAGAAATAAAAGGTATAAAACTTTGCATACGCCGACTTTTTCATACTTTGATTATATTCCCATTGTTGCCGGTTGTCAAGATATAATCTTGATTTTTTATATTTTCCTGACTTCGAATTTTACCATTTATTATACATCTTTTCACAGAAAGCGTACATATCTTTTATCTCAAGTACCGTTCCGTCGTCAAGCGTTACGGTACCATTCCAAAGTCCGTGTACTTGGTGACAAACGGTTTTTGCAACGCCAACGTTCAAAGGATTAAAGTTATCGAAGAAAGGTGTCATTATAAGGTCCAGTCTTCCATCATCCGACTTAAAGTGCCAAGGCTCCATCCAGCGTCCATCGGGTTGGTCTACTACGTCAACAACGCCTATCTTGTGCGCCTTTCCATCATAAAAAAGCATCGTTTCGGTAGCGTTTTCTTCTATGCCGATACCCCAAGTTAACTCAAATCCAAACAACTTTCCGTCGGGAAGTCTTGTAGAACCGTTTGCCCAATACCACATATTCTTATACGGCCAAGGACCGCGCCCCCAGTCTAGTACCATATAGGAATTATCACGACTGAAAGAATAAACTTCTTCGCCGTTAACTTTTATAGTACCGCTAGTAGGCATACAATTTATTTTATTCGTTAGGAAAAATCTAGTCTTATTCTTGAACGGAGTTGCAATAGTTATGCTTTCCGCATTAGAATCACGCTCTGCCACCAAATTTAGTTCTAACGTCTTGTTTTTATAGTATAAGCGTCTTTCCGTTTCGGTTACGTCTACCTTATAAAGTTTTGCGCCTTGACGGTCTTCAAAAGAGTACGGAGCGTCGCCGTTACGATTTACTTGATGACTCTTTATGGTCCAAAGGTGGAAAATCATATCGCTCCATCTTCTACCGGTTTGCATATCAAAGACTTCTATTTGTCCTACGGATGCAATAGAAATGTTAAAGAAGTTCATTTGTACAACGAATCTGCCGTCGCTTACTTGATAAAAGTCCCACTCCTTGATGCGCAACTTAGAAGCCTTTATGCTTTCTCTATTATAAATATAAAGATTACGCTTGCAGTATCCCGGCGCTTTGAGAGAGCCGTCTTCGTTAAGTAATAATGTAGGTTCTTTGATTTCTATTTGTTTTTGCATATCGACTCCTTAATTTAAGTATGATTTTATTATAGGATAAAGTTTTTTTGAGTTAATAACGTAACTGCCGTGTGTTTCACCCTTTAACACTTTTAGAGTAGCGTTAGGAATACTCCTTGCAATATACTCCGAGTGCTTGTAGGGTATCATATCGCGGGAGCCACAAAGGACTAATACGTTTGCCGTAATTCCTTGAAGGTCTTCTTCCGTAATATTAGGCTCGTTTATCATAAGCGCTAAAAACGGACTTGGCTTAATATAGTTTTGCGCCTTAAAAAACGCTCTAATATACCACTTGAGTCCGCTAGGTTGAACGTTGGCTCCGCTAGATATTAAAGTAGATATTAAGTCCGGATATTTTGTGGCAAGAATAATCCCTATTATACCGCCGTCCGAAAAGCCGTAAACTATGGGTTTTTCTAAGTTCAGGCTCTCGATAAAGCACTTTACGTCTTCCGCCATCAAAGAATAAGAGAGTTCTCCTTGCGCGGATTTTCCGTGTGAGCGAGAGTCTATAGCGTAGACCGTATATTCGTTTTTTAGGTCTTCTATAAGCTCGTAAAAGATAGTATGGTCTTCGCCATTTCCGTGCAGTAAAATAAACGGATTTCCCGCTCCGAATACTTCGTAATTTATCTCAATTCCGTTAAAAATATCTTTCATAATCCTAATATAGCATATTTATACACTCGAATTCAATATTGGCCTAAAAAAAATTCATTTTTTTAGAAAAAAATCTTGCATTATACAATATAATTGTATTATAATTAAGAAAATTTTTTTATTTAAGGAGAAATACTATGGAAAAAGTTTATAATCCATTTGATAACTTTTGTTCCGTTCTCGACAAGGCAGCAGATGCTATCGGCATGCCTAAAAACGATTATGAAATTTTGAAGCACCCCGAAAGAGAATTAAAAATCGCTGTTCCCGTCGTTATGGACAACGGCGAACTCAAAGTTTTTGAAGGCTTTAGAGTTCAACACAGTTCTCTACGTGGTCCTTGTAAGGGTGGCATTAGATATCACCAAAACGTTAACATCGACGAAGTTAAGGCTCTCTCCGCATGGATGACCTTCAAGTGCGCAGTTGCCGATATCCCCTACGGTGGCGGTAAAGGCGGTATCACCGTTGATCCCAGAACCCTTTCTACCAAAGAACTAGAAAGACTTACCCGCAAATATGCAGCAGGTATCACCCCCATCGTTGGACCTTTCCAAGACGTTCCCGCTCCCGACGTCAACACCAATGCTCAAATTATGGACTGGTTCGTTGACACCTATAACACCCTTAAGGGCGGAGACTTCCGTGGCGTAGTTACCGGCAAATCTCTTGCAACCGGTGGTTCTCTCGGCAGACCCGATGCTACCGGTCGTGGCGTATCTATCGTAACCGAAGCTCTTCTTAACGTAAACGGCATCGACCCCAAGAACACCAAGATTGCTATCCAAGGTATGGGTAACGTTGGTTCCGTAACCGCAAGAATCCTAAACGGTGAAATCGGCGCTAAAATAGTTGCTGTTTCCGACGTTTCCGGCGGTCTATACTGCGAAGATGGTCTTGATATCCCCACCCTATACCAAATGGCTCTCAAACGTCAACTCGTTGAAACTTATGATGCTCCCGGCGTAAAGCACATCACCAACCAAGAACTTCTCGTTTGCGATTGTGACGTTCTCATCCCCGCAGCTCTAGAAAACCAAATCAACGTAGAAATCGCTAAGAACCTTAAGGCAAAAATCATCATCGAAGCAGCTAACGGACCCACCACCGTTGAAGCAGACGCTATCCTTGAAGAACGTGGTATCCAAGTTCTTCCCGACATCCTTTCTAACGCAGGTGGCGTAGTAGTTTCTTACTTCGAATGGTGCCAAAACATCCAAGGTTACTACTGGAGTGAAGAAGAAGTTAACGCAAAGCTCAAGGTTAAGATGATTAACGCATTCAACGACGTTATCGCTATGGCAAAGAAATATAACCTTTCTTTCCGCCTTGCAGCATACGCAGTTGCTCTCAACCGCCTTGTTACCGTAGCTAAAGCAAAGGGCTACATCTTCAACTAAAAAGCGTTATTTAACCTAATTAGTACAAACAAGACTCTCACAATGGAATATCCAAGTGAGAGTCTTATTTTTTTAAACGCGTCTATAAAAAACAAACTTTCTTTGCGTTTATTTTAATGCTTTTATTTTTAACATAAAAATAAATATCATTGACTTTTATGCTCGTTTGTGATACTATTCAAGATAGTAAAACAAAGGAGTTTTTTTATGCCAAAAATTACTGTTGATTGGAATACCGTTATCAATTTTGTTACCGACGCTTTCGTTGGCGTTGGCGTTCCCAGAGAAGATGCTAAAATCGTTACCGACGTTTTGGTTGAATCAGACCGCAGAGGTATTGAATCTCACGGCGTAAACCGCTTTAAGCCTATCTATATCGATAGAATTAACGCAGGCATCCAAAATCCCGTTACTAATTTTGAAATCATCAAAGAAACCCCCACTACTGCAGTCGTAGACGGTCATGACGGTATGGGTCAAGTTATTGGTTATAAGGCTATGAAAATGGCTATCGAAAAAGCTAAGCAATACGGCATGGGTATGGTTGCAGTTCGTAACTCTTGCCACTATGGTATTGCAGGTTACTACGCAAGTATGGCTGCTGATGCAGGTTGCATTGGTATGACCGGTACTAACGCTCGTCCTTCCGTAGCTCCCACCTTTGGCACCGAAGGTATGTTTGGTACTAACCCCTTCACCGTAGGTATTCCTACCGACGAAGAATTCAACTTCATCTTCGACTGCGCAACTTCCATTACCCAAAATGGTAAAATCGAATATTATGAAAGAATTGGCGAACCCGTTCATCCCGGCACTATCATCGACATCGATGGTAACGCAGTTGAAGGCGACGCAGGCGATGCGCTAAAAGCTATCCGCAAAGGCACCGCAGCGCTTACCCCCCTTGGTGGTATCGGCGAAGCTCTTGGCGGTTACAAAGGCTACGGCTTTACTATGATAGTTGAATTCCTTTCTTGCATACTTCAAGACGGTATCTTCGGTAAGGCTCTTGACGGCAAAGATGAAAACGGTAACCTTAAGCCCTATCAACTCGGCCACTACTTTATCGCTATAGACACCGACCACTTCCTAGGCGAAGAACTCGCTCGTAAGAAAGCAGGCGACGTCATTAGAGCTACCCGTGCTTCCAGAAAGGCTCCCGGCGCAGAAAGAATCTATACCGCAGGCGAAAAAGAATGGCTAGTATGGCAAGAAAGAAAGGATAAGGGTGTTCCGATTAATGAATCCGTTCAACAAGAAATGATAGAAGTTCGCAACAAACTCGGCCTAACTCAATACGTATTCCCGTGGGAAAAATAAGGAGATAAATATGGATTACGCAAAAGAATCACTAAAATGTCATTATAATTGGAAAGGTAAAATAGAAGTTGTTCCGCGCGCAAGCGTAACTTCTAAGGAAGAACTCTCTCTCGCATATACCCCCGGTGTTGCAGAGCCCTGCCTAGAAATCCAAAAGGATATTAACAAGAGTTATGAACTAACTCGTAGATGGAATCTCGTTGCAGTTGTAACCGACGGTACCGCAGTACTTGGTCTTGGCGATATCGGCCCCGAAGCAGGTATGCCCGTTATGGAAGGCAAGTGCGTGCTCTTCAAGGCATTTGCAGACGTTGACGCATTCCCCCTTTGCGTTAAGAGTAAGGACGTTGATGAAATCGTTAAAACCATTTCTCTTATCTCCGGCTCTTTCGGTGGCGTAAACCTAGAAGACATCGCAGCTCCCCGTTGCTTTGAAATCGAAAGAAAGCTCAAAGAATGTACCGATATCCCGATTTTCCATGACGACCAACACGGCACCGCAGTTGTTTGCGCGGCAGCAGTTATTAATGCAGTAAGAGTTGTTGGCAAAAAGTTAGAAGATTGTACCGTAGCGTTCAGTGGCGCAGGCGCAGCAGGTTGCGCTATTGCAAAGCTATTCCTAAAACTAGGCGTAAAAGACATATATATGTGCGACCGCCAAGGTATTTTGAACATTGACGACCCCAACGTTATGGAATCCAAAAAGGACATCGCCGCTATCACCAACTTCGCAAGAAAGAGCGGTACTCTAGCAGACGCCATGAAGGGCGCAGATATCTTCGTAGGCGTAAGCGCTCCCAACGTTGTTAGCAAAGAAATGGTTGCATCCATGGCTCCCGGCGCTATCGTAATGGCAATGGCTAACCCCGTTCCCGAAATCATGCCCGACCTTGCAAAAGAAGCAGGCGCAGCAGTTGTTGGTACCGGCAGAAGCGACTTCCCCAACCAAATCAATAACGTTCTAGCATTCCCCGGCATCTTCCGTGGCGCTCTGGACGTACGCGCAAAGGACATCAACGAAGAAATGAAGATTGCTGCCGCAAAAGCTATTGCATCTCTCGTTTCCGACGAAGAACTTTCCGCAGAATACATTATCCCCAAGGCTTTTGATGAACGCGTTGGCAAGACTGTTGCCGCTGCTGTTGCAGAAGCTGCAAGAAAAACCGGCGTTAACAGAATATAATAATTAATTAAAATCGTGCCCAAGCAAATTTGCTTGGGCATAGTTATGTAATATGAATCTTGATTTTTCCTTCTTTCTAACAAGCGCCCTACTCGGACTCGGGCTTGCAATGGATGCCTTTTCCGTTTCTTTAGCAAACGGATTATGTTACCAAAACATAAAGTTCCCAAAAGCTAGCCTTATTGCTCTAATTTTTGGTTTTTTCCAAGCCCTAATGCCTTTTATCGGCTGGGTATTAGTAAGTACGGTCGCAAAATACTTTACCTTCATAGAAGTCGCAATTCCTTATATTGCGCTCATTCTCTTGTCTTTTATAGGCGGTAAGATGATATATGAAGGAGTAAAGAAAAAAGAAGAAAAGAAAGAGTGCCCCATCAAGCCCCTATCGTTTGGACTACTAATTGTACAAGGTATTGCTACAAGCATAGACGCCCTTTCCGTCGGCTTTACAATCGCGCATTATAACGTATGGGAAGCATTGCTCTCAGCAGGCATTATAGGTGTCTTAACGGTCGGCATTTGTCTTGCAGGCGTATATATCGGAAAAGCTATAGGAACAAAGTTCCAAAACAAAGCAAGCATCTTTGGTGGCGTTATCCTTATTATAATAGGACTTGAAATATTTATAACCAGTTTCTTTTAAAACAACCAAATCTTAACAAAACAAAATCTCCCAAACGGGAGATTTTTTGTTTTAATATGTTTTTGTTTTTATATGGTTTTCGCTAAAATAACGCGTTTTTACTTTTCTGCAGCTGCAAGACGCTTCTTATAATCTTCAATAATCTTAGCTGCTTGCATGCCGGGAACTTCTTCGTAGCGTTCGAAAGCAAGAGTGAACTTACCGCGACCTTGAGTCATAGAGCGAAGGTCAGTTGCGTATTTTGCAAGTTCTGCTTGGGGAGCTTCTGCGCTAACAACGGTCTTGCCTGCAACGGAATTGGTTCCAAGAATTCTACCACGACGCTTGCTCATATCACCCATAACGTCGCCCATGTATGAATCGGGAACGATAACGTCAACGTGCATAACGGGTTCAAGGAATACGGGGTTAGCCTTTGCGCAACCATCTTGGAATGCAAGTTTTGCAGCGGTAATAAATGCGATTTCCTTACTATCAACGGGGTGGTATTTACCATCGAATACGGTGCACTTTAGGTTGATAACGGGATAGTCTGCTTGGATGCCCTTAGGAGCTGCTTCACGGAGACCCTTTTCTACTGCGGGGATAAATTGACGGGGGATAGCTCCACCAACAACTGCGTCTACGAATTCGAAGATACCGTCTTCTGCGCCGGGCTCAAAGCGAACTGAACATTGACCAAATTGACCTGCGCCACCGGATTGCTTCTTATGCTTACCTTCTGCTTCAACAGTCTTCTTGATGGTTTCGCGATATGCGATACGGGGTTCACGAAGAACGGGGCTTGCGTTAAACTTATTCTTAACCTTCTTGCAAAGGATATCAAGTTGCATTTCGCCTAGACCGGAAAGAACCATTTCGTTGGTTTCTGCATTCTTTTCTAGTTTGAAGGTAATATCTTCGTCCATTAGCTTGAATAGACCTGCGAAAACTTTGTCTTCACTATTCTTGTCAGCAGAAGAAACTGCAAAGCTAATTACGGGAGCGGGGAAACTGATAGGATCGCACTTAACAACGTCAGTGGTATCGCTCAAAGTGTTGTTGGTTTGAGTGTAGTTAAGTTTTGCGAATGCGCCCATATCGCCTGCGTAAAGAGCATCAACGTTTTCTTGCTTCTTACCACGAAGGATAGCGATAGCAGTAATCTTTTCGTTTTCGTCTTTTTCTACGTTGATAACTTGGTCACCGATTGCAACCTTACCACGAAGAACTTTGAACATAAGTAGTCTACCTACGAAGGGGTCAACGATGGTCTTGAATACTTGAGCAACAAACTTGCCGTTTTCATCACAAACGAGTTCGCCTGCGGTGGAGTTGGTCTTAATAGATTCGCCGGGAATGGGGAATATATCGATGATGTGGTCAAGTAGGCCGGTAATTTGAGAGTTGCCGGTTGCAACGCCTGCCATGATGGGGAATATTTCTGCGTTTACGAAACGAGATTTGATACCATCTTTCTTTTCTTCTGCAGAGATTTCTTCACCGCCGAAGTATTTTTCCATGAGTTCTTCGCTTGCTTCCGCAACGGATTCCATGATGATACCTGCTTCTTCTTCGTTCTTGTCAGCAAGAGATGCGGGAATAGCGATTTCTGCGCCCTTTACGTCGTATGCCTTTCCTTCTACTACGTCAACGTAGCCTTCTAGGGTGTTGCCGTTCATAATGGGGAGTTCGATGGAAATAATCTTTGCGCCGTACTTTGCGCGATATGCGTCAAGAGTTGCTTCGTAACTGCTGTTTTCTTTGTTAACGCCGTTTACCCAAATGAGAGTGGGAACACCTTTTTCTTGACAATATTCAAGAGCTTTTTCTGCGCCTACGGGAACAGAGCCGTTTGCGCCGGTTACAACGATAGCTGCATCAGCTACGGAAAGAGCTGCTACCATTTCGCCTTCGAAGTCGAAGAAACCGGGAACGTCTAGGAAGTTGAATTTATAATCTTTGTATAGCGCATATGCCATAGAAAGAGATATGGACATCTTGCGAGCTATTTCTTCTTGGTCGTAGTCGGAAACAGAGTTGCCGTCGTCTACTTTGCCTTGACGGTCAATAGCCTTGGTCTTAAAAAGGATAGCTTCTAGAAGAGAAGTCTTGCCTTCGCCGCCGTGTCCTATCAAAGCGATGTTTCTAATCTTATCTTTGTGAAAAACTGCCATTATATTTTCTCCTTAAAAAAGAATGCGTGTACATATATAATACTATATATGAAAGCAAATTTCAAGGATTATAAATAAATAACTTTGTTTTTTATGGTAGCTTTGACAAAATTTCTTGATATTTACCTTGTTTTTTAGGTCCGGTAAAAATAAATTCCAATTTGCCCCTTTTTTCTTCTTCGCCTAAATCCAGAACCCTTCCTATTATCGGCTCGTATCCGTCTATAGTTCTAGTTTCCAAAACACGCTCTATAATTTCTCTCAAAAAGACGTAGTGCGTACATCCCAGCGCTACTTCTTTAACACCTTTGTATACGCTTAACTCACTCGTAATATAGTTTTCAAGAGAGCTCAAATCATCGCAATATCTTTCCACTAAAGTCGCTAAACAAAGATTAGAGTATACTCTTGCCCCTTGCCTTTCATATCCTTTTACAACGCTCCCCAACGCCGTGAGCGGTGTACAAAGTATAAGAGCATCCTTTGGACTTTTGCACGTTGGCTTTACTCCTAAAACGGGAATCGGAAGTGATTTTACGCAATCTTCAAGCGCGATAGACGATGCCGTATTGCAAGCAAAAATTAGGCATTTTGCCCCTTTTTCATATAACATTTCACTTATTTTTAGCAATCTAGTCCTAAGATACACCGGGCTTTGTTTACCATATGGGTGCAAATAGGTATCGGCAAAATAAAGGTAATCGTTATTAGGACAAGTATTAATCAATCTTTTTAGTAGCGTCAATCCGCCTATGCCTGAATCAATGAGAGCGATTTGCATATTTCATAATATGCGTTTCGCTCCTGATTCTTTACTCATATTGCCCTATTTATCGCAAGCCCTATGATTTTTGCATACGTTTCTACGTATAATTCTATTTCCTTGGACGTAACTATCAAGTCACCTATCGTTGAATCAAGGGTTTCTAGGTCGACTCTTTGCGAAACCGCTTCAAAATAATCCGTAAGTAAGTTTTTTGCATATATAACGAGCGGTACCCCTACTCCTATTACAAAAGTTTCCAAAGTAGAGTAGTCAAACGCCGTTTTTTGATTACCCACGCCTACGCCCGGAGTAAGTCCACTATCCTTAATTTGTATTACTTTATTGAGCCTACTTGCGCTCCTGGATGAAAGAGTATCCACACAAAGTACTATCTTAGGCTTCAATCTTTCAACGACGGCTTTGACTACGTCAAAAGATTCTATTCCCGTCCGTCCGCTAACACTTGGGCAAAAGGCGCAAAGTCGCTTATTGGCGTTTACGCTAGGCTCTATTTGTTCTACGACTTTGGAGCCTAGACTATCCGCAACAAAGGCTCCGTTACCCACCCCTACAACCATTATTAAATCGTCTTTTTTAACTTTGAATTGTCTAAAAATTTTCTTTATTGCAGTAGCCGTTAACTCTACAAGCGACTCTATTGCCATTGTGTTTCCTATTACGCAATCATTGGTTTTAACAAAATATATTCTTTTATCTTCTCTCTTTGTAAGAGAAAGCGTAGCTTTTTTGTCATCTACAATGATTTTTTTTGCATCATTAACTAGTCGCGACGATAAAAAATCGCTTTCACATAAGCTAAAATATTCTCTCATAGAAAAAGTGTTAACTTTTTTAATAAAAACATACTAAAATTGTTTGCCAACTAAAAATTATTGTGCTATTATAATTGGGAACGCAAGACTTATAGTTTGTAACTGTTAAGGAGATTACAATGGCAAATATCAAATCACAAAAAAAGAGAATTCTAATCACCAAAGAAGAAAACGCAAAGAACAACTCTCTTCGCACCAAGTGCAAGAACGCTGTTAAGAAGTACGAAGCAGCTATCGCAGCTGGCGACGTAGCTCTTGCAAAAGAACTTCTTCCTATCACTGTTAGCACCATCACCAAGGCTGGCATCTATAAGGATAACACCGTAAGCCGTAAGGTTGCGCGTCTCTCCAAGATGCTCTATACCCTAGAACAAGCTAACGCATAATCAACAAACATTAAAACCGTTTTTTAGCGGTTTGACTGGGTGTGGCGCAGCTTGGTAGCGCGCTTGAATGGGGTTCAAGAGGCCGGAAGTTCAAATCTTCTCACCCAGACCAAGAAAAGTTGTATCGTTTTGATGCAACTTTTTTTATGCCCTACTTCTCGCTATAAAAATTAAAAGACCGCTTTTGCGGTCTTTCTTTTACTTTGAGTTCTTTTTATTCTTGAAGTACTCTATATTACGGCGGTAGTACGTTATTAGCAGTATTAGTATGATTGCAACTAAGCATATTAACGCAATGGCTAACGCTATCCTTTCGTTGTAGCTTATGGATGTTGTTATATTTTCGCTCTTAACGTATCCTACGCCGTCTTCCATTACCACAACGTGATAACCATCTACTTCGCTTTTGGAAACGGTTAGGACTGTGCCGTCAATATAACTTCTTATAATTTCTGATTGCGCGGTAGGAGTTGCGTAAACGTTTATGCTATCCCCTATTTTATTGCCATACGCTTTTGCCGTATATAGTTGATAGTTTGCTTTTGAAGTTGTTGCATAAACATATTTTGCATCAACGTAACCTATAACGTCATCAACTTTTACCTTATAAAGGTCATTTCCACCGATATTACGCTCTTCTAGCACTTCTACGCAATCGTTTTGCTTTAACTCTTTCGATACGCTAGTTAAGGTTTCATCTGCGTACAGGTTAACTCCGTCGTGCAATACGCGATACTCAAAGCCCGTGGCGAAAGCGGTAACCGTTGCGGTTGCCGTTGATATAATCATTACTATTAGAACGATTATGCCAAAGAGCCCTATTTTCTTCATACTATATTATCCAACGAATTTCCGTGGGGTTATCTATGAATAATTCGCCCCATTTTCCAAGTTTTTTAACTCTTGCGCTACCTTCTATAACGGGAGTGCCTGCGTCAAATTGATAATTGACAACCAAATTGTTTTCTGCGTCTATATATCCGCAATGTTCACCCTTAAATACACAAGCGTAGCCTTCTGAGAAACTCAACGCGCAGTCATATTCGATAGGTATGACTATTTCGCCTTCTCTATTGATAAAACCAAACTTATCGTCTTTTTCCACACAACAAAGGTCTTCGTGGAAAAGGAAGACTTCGTCATATTCCGGCTCGATAGCCGTCTTACCATCGCGCGTTGCAAATCCCCATTTGCCGTTTTTATTTATCTTAACGTACTTATCTTGGGGATGAACGACTTCTTGCTTTTTAGGACGAAGTTTTTCTCTTTCTTCCTTGGATTTTTGCTCGCTTACTTCTTCTCTTATTTTCTTTGAGTCGAACTTGTTTTGCTTTTGCGGTTGTTTATCGTTCCCACGACCATTAGGTTGGTTTGTAGCGTTTTGGCGCTTTTCCCCTTTCTTTTGGTTGTGATTATTGTCTTTGTTAGGTTTATTGTCGCCCTTTTGCCCCTTAACTTGATTATTGTTAGAGTTTGCATTTTGGATGGGCTTGCTCGGTTGGTTATCTTCCTTTTTGACTTCCGGCTTTTGAGCTTCGGGCATAGGCTTTAATCTCAATCTCTTATTATTGAGAGCGCTTTTTAATTCGCCCAGATTGCGCTTATCAAAAGTAGAAATCCTATAAAAGTCTTTTTCGCACCTAACGACTACGTCACGGATGGTTTTGACGTTGCCTTTTAGCAACTTTTCTTTGACGACGTCGCTTAATTTTAGAATATCTATGCTTTGCGAAAGAAGTTCCTTGTCATACGGCGGAACGTAGCTCTCGTCAATAAAAGACTTTTTCTTTTTAGGATGTTTATTGTAGTGGTAATTATTACCCATTTATTACTCCTAGTGGATAGAATACGGCTGCCACAAGACAGCCGTATTCTTATGCGTTGTGTTAATTATTAATATTTCTTTCTGGGAGCGTACTTGGTGTGTAGAATTTCGTGCGCTTTGTGACTATTGGGCTTGCCAAGATAAGAATCGTAAATTTCCTTAACTACGGGGTTTTCGTGAGACTTACGTAGGCTTGCGCTCTTATCTGCTGCATAGATAGCGCCTGCGCGGAGAGCCTTGATGTCAAGGTTGTTGCGTTCATATGCGCTCTTGATGGGTTGTCCGCCACCGTTTACACAGCCACCGGGACAGCTCATGATTTCTATGAAGTCATAGTTTGCTTCGCCCTTCTTAATCTTTTCTAGTAGAGCCTTTGCGTTAGCAAGACCACTTGCTACTGCTACCTTAACTTCCTTACCGGCAAGGGTTACGGTTGCTTCTTTGATGCCCTTGGTTCCACGAACGTCAACGTAATCGATATTTTCTAGGCTCTTGCCTTCTACTACGTCAGCGAGAGTTCTAAGAGCTGCTTCCATAACGCCACCGGTTGCGCCAAAGAGTAGACCTGCGGTTGATGCGATTCCGAGAGGAGCATCAAATGCGCCGTCTTCTAGTTCGTTGAAGATTAGGCCGAATCTCTTGATGAGTTTAGCAAGTTCACGAGTGGTTAGCGCGTAATCGATATCGGGTACGCCTGCTGCGTTTTGATAATCTCTACCCTTTTCGAACTTCTTAGCAGTACAGGGCATTACGGAAACTACAACCATATCCTTGGGGTCGATACCCATCTTTTCTGCGTAGTAAGTCTTGCAGATTGCGCCAAACATTTGTTGGGGAGACTTACAGCTGGAAAGGTTGGGTATGAATTCGGGATAGTTATGTTCTACGAACTTAATCCATGCGGGAGAGCAAGAAGTCATCATGGGGAGAGCTCCACCATTTTGCAAACGACCTAGGAATTCGGTACCTTCTTCCATAATGGTAAGGTCAGCAGTCATATTTACGTCGAATACTGCGTTGAATCCCATTTTGCGCATTGCGGTAACCATCTTGCCTTCTACGTTGGTGCCGATGGGGTAACCGAATTCTTCGCCTAGTCCTACGCGAACAGAAGGAGCGGGAGCGATGATAACGTACTTGGACTTATCTTGGAGAGCTGCGATAACGTCGTCGATTTCTTCTCTTTCTGCAAGAGCGCCTACGGGGCAAACGCTAATACATTGACCGCAACCTACGCAAGGAACGTTGTTAAGGTCAAAGTCGAACGCTGCGCCGATGTGGGTAGCAAAACCACGGGAGTTAGCGCCGATGATAGAAAGACCTTGATATTCTTTACATGCTGCTACGCAACGACGGCAAAGAACACACTTGTTGTTATCTCTTACGATGTAAGGAGTGGTTGCGTCGATGTCGAATTCGTTTACGGAACCGCCAAAGCGTTTAGCATCACAGCCGAGTTCTTCAGAAAGACGTTGAAGTTCACAATTTTGGTTACGAACACAGCTCAAGCAATCTTTGTTGTGGTCGGAAAGGATGAGTTCAAC
>JAZRAN010000121.1:0-6385 GCA_045634605.1 Candidatus Stercoripulliclostridium sp.
CTTTGATTATTACAAAAAAAAGTTCAATCTTGAAGGTGGAAAACTCTTATGGGAATACGCTTTGCACGCTTTATATAGAATTAAGCCCACCGAGTTTTATTACTCAACGGACTTCAAAATGACCAAAGAAATTCTTATGGCATTTGACGAATTAAAAATAAAACACTTTGCCGTGCCTTATACGGATGGTATATCTTCCACTGCGATTATAGAAGGCTCTCAACCCAAATAGTCGGATAAATAAATATAGTTTTTGATTGACGTTGCCATATACGGCATATCTAACCTACGCGATATCATCATCATTGCGCTAAATCTAGTTACGAAATAGAGAAGTACGTTAAGATAAAGTACTTCTTTTTTGTTTTCTATCTCGCTTTCATTTCCGTAGTAAGCGGTAAGGAATTCCTTAATCTCATTCTCCGTCAAAAGCGTAGGATAGTGTACAAGATAGGAAACCAAATCGAACTCGGGATTATTATAAGTCGCAAGCTCTAGGTCGTAAAGCTTTATGCCCTTCGCCGTCGTCATATTGTTGATAGTTAGGTCTCCGTGACACACGCACCTAGGGTAAGAAACCATTTTATCGTAGGATTTGCCATAGTCCGAAACAATCTCTTTTGCCTTGCTTAATATTCGCTTGGGGAAGTCAATATATACGCTCTCTACACTCCTAATTAAATTGAGAGAAAGTTCTTTTGCTTGCTCGTAGTCTTCCCTTGTATGCGCGTTTGCGCCAAGCCTAATTGCATCTTCTTCTCTTGTGTAGAGCGAGTGCATTTTCCTAAGCAATCCTCCCAATTCTTCATTCTTCGTTTCCCTAGAAATCTCCAACTTTTCCATTAGCACTATGGAACGATTGTTGTCGCTTTGGGTTCCATAAATTATTGGTAAGGATGCCTTAATGCTACTAAATGCCGAATAAAGTTTTGCTTCCCTTTCTACGCTGTCCCTAATGTAAAAAATGTATTTACCCTTGTTATAACTTGCCGTAAACTCGGGTAAGTCAAAGTAATTCATAACGTGCCCCACGTTATCTTCAAAGAACCTAGACTTCATTTTTACCACGTAGTCTTTGCCTTCTACCGTTGCGTTAAGTAGCGTTTCTTCTCCGCCGTCGTCCAGACGCGCAGTCATATTGCCGGTTGCCTTTAACCTAGCAAGCGACACGTCCGCTTTTACGTTCAAAACGCTTTTTATAAAGTCTTTTATTTCTTCCTTAGAGTATATCATCTTCGTACTTTTCTATGGTTGCCATAAGCTCAAGGTATGCTTCGTAGACCAGCTTTCCAAACGGACTGTCATCACGGAGTAGCATCTTATTTACACTGCGATAAAACTCGGCGACGTCCTTGCTTACTTCCTTTCTTACTTCTATAAACTTCTTTGCGGACAATAGGTTAATTCTTCTTATGCGGTAATAATGTTTTAGCTTGTTTTCATTAAGAAGGTGCGCCTTGTAGGACACAAAACACTTGCGCCAAGAAAGCTCGCCGTCATCATAATAAGGGATTTCTATGTCCGTTCTGTCATCATTATAATACCTTAGCGCCATACCGCAATTGAGTAACGCAAACCTTTCGTCCGCCATCATTTCATCGTAGTATTTTTGCTCGTCACTCTCGTCCCCGCAAGCAAGTAGCGAGTGCAAGCAAAGAATACGCATAGTAACGTCCGTAGCGCCTTCATAAATCTTCCTTACAAACTTTGCTACTTTTTGGAATCGGTTTAGTCTATGCAAATGATTAAAAATAGAAAGTACTTTTACGTAGTCGGTTTCTTCGACTTCATCGTATAACTCGACGAGCGCGTCGTAGATTTCATCAACGCCTTCTTCTTCAAAAATATCCGTTATAAAAGCGTTGATTTCCTTGTTGAAAGTGCGGTCTAACATATGCCCGACTTCCGTTTCTTCCAAAATCCTATCCACGAAATCACGAGCAATCAAATACTCCTTGAACATCTCGTGCACGAAGGTCAAGACACCGCTTTCATTTTCTACGGTAAAGATATCGAGTAGCGCCCTTACGTCCCTTTCTTCCAAGTAGGTCTCCGCGCTTATCTTTTCCGCCAGTTTTTCCCTTGTGAGCAGTTTCTTGCGAGTAGTAGAATAAAGTTTCCAAGCAAGGCTCTTTAGAGCAAGCAACCCTTCTCCTTCGGAAAGAGCTACCATCTTCTTATCTCGCTCTCTCTTTATAATCCTACTTACGATACAACCCAGCGTGTTGGTAACTTTTAGCGATACGCTCGCATCAACGTCATCAAAATCGGCGGTTGCAAGATAATAGGTAAGCACCAATACTTTAGAGAAGATTTTTTGTCCTTTTATTTTATCGACTATTACCCTTGCGTCTTCTTCATCGTAGTCGCGCGCTTTGCAAAGGAAATTTACGGCGTACTTGGCTATCTCTCTTTCTCCAAACGGCTTTACTTCTATTACGCTATCTATTTTGGAAGAGATTTCATCTGCGTAAAAGTTCTTAAAACAAGTCGTACGCATAGACATTATGAGTCCTGCTTTTTCGTCCGCGCCAATGATAGAGTCGGTAATTTGAGTAAAACTCAGCTCACTGCTTTTTTCATCAAGAGCATCGTAAATATAAAGCGGGGAAGTGTTCTTACAAAATGCTTTTAGCACTTCCGCATCTACTTTAAGAGATGCTTGCTCTACCATTTCACCAATAACCTTTTCGTAATCAAATTCCAACGATTTCGCACTGTTTAGGCTCCTAAATATTGGTATTTGATTACCTAGTTCTCCGTTTAACGCCTTATTTGCATACTCCTTGAACAGCCTATACATAAGGGTGGATTTACCGCTACCGCTCTCGCCGTGCAATATACTCATACTGCCTTCGCCAAGCAAAACTTCGTTTAGGTCGTCAAAGTACGGAGCGCCGTTAAGATAGTACTTAGGCTCAACAAAATACTCGTTGACTATGGTGTCCATTTTCATTACGAGAGTAGAGCCGGAGTGCGCCTTTTTTAGCTTTTCTACTTCATACTTGATTAACTTTTCTTTTAGCTCCTTATACTCCAAAATTACGGGAGCGCCTGCGTCTAGTCCTAACGCTTTTAGGAGTACGCCTTCGGTATAATCGGCATAACTTCTTGCTCCTTCGTAGGTTATATAATCAACGTAATATATCCTTTCCGCCCCATCTTTACCAAGCAGTTTTTCGAGCATCGCTTTCTTTTCCGCGCTCCAACAAAAGCTCTTGTGAGCAACGGCAAAGATATTCTTGTCGGGGTAACAAAGAAGGGTTTTTAGCTCGTATAAAACTTCATCATTTTCGTTCGTCAAACCATCTATAAAATAGTCGGTAAGGACTATAACGAAGGTGGAGCATTCATCAATTGCCCTTTCTTCTTCCTTCCTATAATTAGTGCCGTATATGCGATTTCTTTGTGAAGAAAAATATACGTTTTTGCCTTGCCTGTCGCTAAGCGTACGGAAAATTTCCGCACCGATAGCTCCACCTAATTCCGCATCTCCCCTAAAACAAATAAAGTATTCCGTCCTACTCATTTTCGCACTCTCCTACCATTTGTTCTATTTTCTTTGCGCAGTCCATCACGTAGCGCAAATATTCGTATTCATCCTTTAACTTATCTTCGTCCTTTGAGCCGTGAACTTCTAGCGTAATGCCTTTGATTAGTGGCATTTTTGCAATTCTTGAGCATATCTTTACCCAATCACAAGTGCCTTCAAACGGCAAAAAATGGTCGTCAGTTTTGCCAAAATTATCGTGAAGATGCAACAGCGCAACTCTATCTATGCACTCCGCTACGTCAAAATCGTTAGGATAATAGATATTGTGATGTCCCGCATCATAGCAAACCTTGACGCTTTCTGGCATTTTATTCATAACGCCCCAAAAGTAGTCTAATCGACGAAGATTTTCTATGCACAAAGTAAGACCTTGTTTTTCATAATACTCGGCGATTTCAAGAAGTCTATTAAAGCCTATCTCGCTCATAGGCGGGGGATTGGGACTGGAAGAAACGTGCATAGTGAGTTTATCTACGCCTATGCTTTTTGCATAGTCCGCTCCTTTGATTACTTGAGAAAAATAGAAGTCGCCAAGCTCGGTCGGCAACCACAAATCGTTTACTACGTTCCTAAAGGGAAGATGAATACTTTCTACTTCCAACCCGGCGTTAAGCGCAAGGTCGATTTCCTTATAAAAATTGGGAGTGCGTTCAAAAAGAGCCATAACGCCGTCAAAGCCCACTTCTTTCAGGAGCTCTACGCTACGCTCGTAATTACCATCAAAACCATAATAAAAGGATATATTCTTCTTCATTTCTTCTCCACTAGGCGCGCCCAGTCTTCCGTGAGTTTGTCTAAATTATAAGTTGCGTTTGCCGGTGACGTTGATGGAAGGCATATCGCATCTATACCAATCGTCGGCAACACGTATTTATCGTAATATTTTTTAGCCGTTTTTCCATTTACGAAAATGCTTTTTACCTTAGAGTTATTTAATATCACGCTAAGGTCGTTTGGCTTGACGTCGCGGATAGAGTTGTCGCTTGAGCCTATGATTTTACAGCTTGCTATGACGTCCCACACGGCTATGCCCAAAGATAACAAAAGTTCCTTTTTTTCTTCTACGCTATTAGGAATGGGTTTGTTTCCTATGGTTGATACCACTTTCCAAAACCTATTTTGCGGATGACCATAAAAGAAAGCTTGCTCCCTTGACTTTACCGACGGAAAAGAACCCAATACCAAAACACGAGAGTTTTTGTCGTACACAGGGGGTATGGGATGGCAAACAAGCTCATACCTTTCATCTTTTTCCAATCTGCCTTTGACTTGTTTCATACAAAAATATTACCACAAAAGAGTAGCTTTTTCAACACTAATATATAAAAAAGGTGCTAAATGCACCTTTAATACGTAAAGCATTGATTTTAGACCGCATTATTTTACAAGACCAAGCCTTTTTAGCCTTTCTCGTATACCCTTAGGATTGCGTCCGTGCATTTCTGCAATTTGTTTTATGGAATAGCCCTTTTCCGTATACTCATTCACTAGTGCCATTTCTTCTTGGGGCAACCATTTTTCACCTATTCTTTGCGGTTTGACCTTAGGCGCATAATCTTCGTCTTTCTTGTTTTCTTCTATTTCCGCAATAGCGTTATCTATTATAGGGTTAGAAACTTCCGTTTTTACGATTTCTTCGCTATCCGTCAAAATGTTTTCTACGTTTTCTATAATAAAACTTTGCGCCTTATGGGATAATATGATTTTTCCGCTCACTTCTCCCGTTTTAGCATCGACTTGCTCTTTGACTGCGAGCCCTATTTCTGCGCCCATGTCGGTAGGCACTTGCTCTTTGACCGTCTTTACTACCTGCACTTCTCTTTCGCTAACGTATCCGCAACGAGTAAGATATGCGTATAAGTTTTTGGAAGAAAGACGCTTATTTCCGCTTACCGCCCTATTTATCTTCGTTATAAAAGACGTTACGGACACGGGCTTGATGCTAAGCGCAACCTTGTCTTTGTCAAAAGAAAATCTTTCTACCCCGTCAATCTTATCAAGCAAAGCGCTAACGTTTTCTTTTAATTCTTCTTCGCTAGCATCGTTACTCAAAACCAATAATGGCTTTGCTATAAGTTTTTCAGCATAAATGAGAAATTCCCTTACTTCTTCCCTTTTTAGCGTTTCCGCAGTAGCGGTTTCCATCGTTACAGGGTCGATATTTTCCGCAAGAAGTCTTAGCGCTTTTCGCGTATTATCTACTTTTAGTCTTTCGTTTTCTTTAATTAAACGGGGTCCTTTCACTGTTGTTTTTCTTTCCTTTCGAGTATATGTACGTTTAGCTTAATAGTATATCTTTTCAAATGCGTATAGAGCGTCTATATTTGGGGCAAGAGTGTTGATGGTAGTTAGCGTTACACTAGGACGTACGCCTTCCGGCATCCAAGCGGAATATCCGCTGGGCGAAGAAAGTTGATAGTATCTTCCTTCATACAAGGAGCACAAATCGTTGCCGTGTTGATGTCCGCACGAAACCAAAGTAAGCAAACTTTCCCCCGCTAGCATTTCATCAAAAATTGCGTTTTTGGGTATCGAAGAATAGGAGTCCGAGAGCCTTTTAGGCATATTTCCGTATGGTATGCCTTTTTCATAAGCATCGGCAAAGGCAGGTGTTTGCATATGCATAAATAGAGAAGTTCTCACACCCCTACGGGCCACTTCTTCTTTCAAATGAGCCACTTGGTTTTCTCTAAAGTGATCATAACTTCCCGTAATTTTTGGTTTTCTCATACCGCTATCCATAAACGCTAGCGTATGCACCCTTTCCCCATTATGCGTTACGTCAACGTAAAATTGCAGGTCGCCGTATAGGTCTTCCATGTTCCCTGCCAT
>JAZRAN010000122.1:0-12538 GCA_045634605.1 Candidatus Stercoripulliclostridium sp.
GGAAGCATATCTCGGCCAAAAGGTAACCGAAGCGGTTATTACGTGCCCTGCATACTTCTCGGACAGCCAACGTCAAGCTACCAAAGACGCTGGTAAGATTGCCGGCCTTAACGTACTTCGTATTATCAACGAACCTACGGCGGCGGCGCTTGCGTACGGTTTGGATAAGGACAAGGGCGGCAAGGTTATGATTTACGACCTTGGCGGCGGTACGTTCGACGTTTCCATTTTGGAAATTTCCGACGGCGTATTTGAAGTACTTGCAACCAACGGCGACACGAAGCTTGGTGGCGACGACTGGGATGATAAGATTATTGAATACCTTGTAGACGAGTTTAAGAAGTCCCACGCAATCGACCTTTCCAAGGACAAGATGGCAATGCAACGTTTGAAGGAAGCGGCAGAAAAGGCGAAGATTGAGCTTTCGGGTATGTCTTCCACCAACGTAAACCTTCCGTTCATTTCCATGAGTGCGGATGGCCCTCAGCATCTCGACGTGACGATTACGAAACAAAAATTTGAAACGATGACGGCTGATCTTTTGGATAGAACGGTGTTGCCTATGAAGGCTGCTATGCGCGACGCAGGACTTTCGTACAGCGATATCGATAAGGTAATTCTCGTCGGTGGTTCGACGCGTATGCCTGCAGTTGTTGCGAAGGTTAAGGAAGTTACGGGTAAAGAACCGTTTAAGGGCATCAACCCCGATGAATGCGTTGCTATCGGCGCAGCAATTCAAGGTGGCGTTTTAAGCGGTGAAGTTAAAGACGTTCTACTTCTTGACGTAACTCCCTTGTCACTTGGTATCGAAACCATGGGCGGAGTATTCACTAAGCTAATTGATAGAAATACCACTATCCCCACTAAGAAGAGCCAAATCTTCTCTACCGCTGCTGATAATCAAACTTCCGTTGACGTTCACGTTCTACAAGGCGAAAGAGCGATGGCAGCAGATAACAAGACCCTTGGTAGATTCGAGCTTACCGGTATTCCTCCGGCGATGCGCGGTATACCCCAAATCGAAGTTACTTTCGATATTGACGCTAACGGCATAGTCTCCGTAACTGCAGTTGATAAGGGTACCAATAAATCCGCTAATATTACTATTACCGCATCTTCTAATCTTTCTGAAGCAGACATTGATAAGGCTGTTAAGGAAGCAGAACAATTTGCAGAAGAAGATAAGAAACGTAGAGAACTCGTTGATATGAAGAACCAAGCTGAACAACTCGTTCTTGCTATCGAAAAGACCATTTCCGAATCCGGCGATAAGCTAAGTGAAGAAGATAAGAATGCTCTTAACGATGCTGCAAAGACCGCAAAGGAAAAACTTGCTGGCGCAGACGACGTTGATAGCGTAAAAGCAATTACCGAAGAACTTTCTAAGGTTGCTAACCCCATCTTCACTAAGTTGTATCAAGACGCTCAAGCTCAAGCAGGTCAAAACGGCGGAGCTGACGATGATACTACTATCAACGTTAACCCCGACGATATCAACTAATTAAGGAATCGAAATGGCAAAGGATTATTACGGCATATTAGGTGTCGATAAAAACGCGAGCGCGGACGAAATTAAGTCCGCGTATCGTCGTATGGCTAAAAAATATCACCCGGATGTTTTTGCTACGGCAAGTGACAAAGAAAAGGCGGAAGCGGAAGAAAAGTTCAAGGACGTTCAACACGCTTACGCAGTTTTATCCGACCCACAAAAGAAGGCGGCATACGACCAATATGGTAGCGAAGATGGCCCTACCTTCAACGGTGGAGCAGGCGGCGCTGGGTTCAATCCCTTTGGTGGCGCAGGTTTTGGTGATATTTTTAGCGATATATTTAGCGCTTTCAACGGCGGTGGCTCTCGTAACCCGAACGCACCGAGAGAAGGGGATGATATCGAGCTAGAAGTAACTTTAACTTTTAGAGAAGCTTGCTTTGGCGTTAAGAAGGAAATTAACTACAGTAGAGTAGAAAAATGTTCAACCTGTGGCGGAAGCGGAGCTAAAAACGGCTCGAGTGTAAAAACTTGTACAAAATGTGGCGGGCGCGGACGTGTTGTTGTGCAACAACGTACTATGCTGGGCGTAATGCAAACTGAAAGGGCTTGCGACATGTGTGGTGGTACGGGTAAAATTATTATGGAACAATGCCCCGATTGTAAAGGTAAGGGTAGAGTCCGTAAGCAATGCACAAAGACCATAAATATTCCCGCAGGCGTAGATAATGGACAAATGCTAAACGTAAACGGCGGTGGTCATGCCGGCGTTAATGGCGGTGGATATGGTAATTTAATAGTCATTTTCCGTGTAAAACCTCATAACTTGTTCGTCAGAAAAGGAAACGATTTGCATTTTGAGTTGCCTATAACTATAACGCAAGCCGTCTTTGGCGATGAAGTAGAAATTCCTACCATGGAAAAACCCGTCAAAATAGAAATTCCTGCAGGGACTAAAAACGGTACCGTTCTAAAGGTTCGTGGAAAAGGCGTTAAAGATTTGAGAAGAAACGCTTACGGCGACGTTTTAGTTACTATCAAAGTAGACGTTCCTAAAAACCTTTCCGGTAAGCAAAGAAAGCAATATCGCGCATATTTTGATGAGCTAGATGCAAATGCTCAATATGACGAAATTGACAAGTACAATAAGAAATTGAAAAATTTAGACTAATGTATAAAGAAATTATAGTTATAACTAACACTTTCGCATCAGATGCGGTTGCAGACTTGATGTGGGAGTTGGGAGCAAGCGGAGTCAAGGTGTTAGACCCTAACGACCTTGATTTTGTTTTACATAGCGACACTTGTTGGGACTACGTTGACGACAATCTTTTGAAGCCTTCCAATGAAACTAAAGTTAGCTTTTTCGTTGACGAGTCCGAAGTGGATGAAAAACTGGCAGAGCTCAAAGGCGCTTTACTTCCATTAGAGAAGAAGTATGGCGAAATGAACGTAATCGTAGAAGACGTACCGGAAGTTGACTGGGAAGAAGATTGGAAGAAATTTTATAAGCCGGTTAAAGCCGGGAAATATACGGTCATGGCCGAGTGGTTAGAAGAAGACGATGACGGCATAATCATTAAAATTAATCCTTCAAAAGCATTTGGAACGGGTGAGCACTCAAGTACTCGTTTGTGTTTGACGCTAATGTCAGAAGTTGATTTTGAAGGCAAAGCTGTTATCGACGTAGGCGCGGGTAGTGGCATCCTTGGCATAGGCGCAGCAAAATCGGGAGCAAAGAGCGTCGATATGTGCGATATTGACGTCGAAACGCTTGAGTGCGCTAAAGAAAACTCGGAATTAAACGGCGTTATCAATAAAGTAAAATTGACCGCCGGTGGTGTAACTGCCATAGAAAAATTCCAAGCGGACGTACTTCTTTGTAACTTAACCGCTGATATTTTGAACAAAATAGTTGGCGATTTAGCCCTATACATAAAAAGGGGCGGAACGGTAATATGCTCCGGCATTTTGGACGTCAGGGCCGAAGAACTCATTGAGAACTTTAAAACATATAGTTTTAATCTTGTCGAAAGGGTTGACGAAGGCGAGTGGGTTGGAGTAAAATTCACTTATGGAACTTAAAAGATTTTACGGCTCAAAATTAGGAAATCAAATCATTCTCACCGATAGAGAATATTTTCATTGTGTAAAAGTAACCCGTCATAAAGCGGGTTATTCGCTTATTTGTTGCACAGGCGATGGATTTGATTACTATTGCAATATTAGCGAAATTAAAGGTGAAATCGTTTATTGCGATATAGAAAAAATCATTAAGAACGATAGCGAGCCAAAGGGTAAAATCGTGTTATGTCAAGCGCTATGTAAAGAGTTTGATTTCGTAGTGCAAAAGTCGGTTGAATTAGGCGTAACCGATATAGTACCTTACGTTTCGGAAAGAACTAATATTAAAAAATATTCCAAGGAAAGAACGGAAAATATTATTTTGGATGCTGCTAAGCAATGCGGTAGAGCAATTCTTCCTTGCGCGTATGATTTGAAAGATTTTAACGAAATTTTAGACGCATATAAAGATTTTGAAAATAAAGTTTTTTGCTATGAATTAGAAAGGAAGAACGCCATTAAGAGCGCAATTAACAAACTTGACGGAAATACCGTTTTGTTTGTTGGAAGCGAAGGCGGATTTTCCGAAGAAGAAGTTTGTAAAGCAAAAGATTTAGGTTACAATGTTGTAACGTTGGGAAGGCGGATTTTACGCGTAGAAACGGCGGCAATTTCTGCAATTACTTTACTCCTTGATGCAGTAGGTGATATATGCTAAAAGCCGTTGTTTTTAATTTGGGTTGCAAAGTTAATCAATATGAATGCGACGTATTAGTATCAGAACTTGAAAATAGGGGATATCAAACTTCGCAAGAATTGGAATATGCAGATTTGTACGTCATTAATACGTGCGCCGTAACCCAAGAAGCAGAAAGGAAATCAAGGCAAATTATCTCTCGCATAAAAAAATTTAATGAAAATGCTAAGATAATTATTACCGGTTGCGCATCACAAAAGAATAAAGATTTTTACATAGAGAAAAACGTTTCTTACGTTTGTGGCGTTGGTAACAAGCAGTTAATTTTGGACGAAGTTGACAAAGGCGAAAGCGTCGGCTCTTTTACACTACCATCAAATTACGAAGAGCCTAACGAGTTTCCAAAAGCGGAAAGGACCAGAGCTTACGTAAAAATTCAAGATGGATGCAATAATTTTTGCACTTATTGCATAATACCTTATTTGCGTGGCAGGTCGCGTTCTCGTAGAATAGATGCATGTGTTAATGAAATAGTTGAAATAGCTAAAAATTCCGATGAAATTGTTATAACAGGAGTTAATTTAGCACAATTTGGAGTTGATAACGGCGAATCTCTTGCAGAGTTAATGTCAAAGCTCAAAGACGTTGACGCGCGCATTCGTTTTGGTTCTTTTTACGTAGAAGGCATAACCGACGAGTTGTTAAGCGCATTAAAAGCGTTAAAACATTTTTGTCCTCATTTCCATTTATCTTTACAACATGGTGACGAGCAAGTGCTAAAATC
This sequence comes from Candidatus Stercoripulliclostridium sp., assembly GCA_045634605.1. Lineage (GTDB taxonomy): Bacteria > Bacillota > Clostridia > Christensenellales > DTU072 > Stercoripulliclostridium_A. Next base: position 5,035 of record JAZRAN010000122.1, read on the forward strand.
TATGAATAGGCACTATGGACCTAAAGAGTACGTGGAAAAGGTAAACATGATACGCAATTATTTTCCACTCGCTGCAATAACCACTGATATAATAGTTGGATTCCCAACCGAAACGGAAGAAGCTTTCCAAAATACTTTAAAGTTTGTCGAAGAAGTTGGCTTTTCTGACGTACACATTTTCCCATTTTCCGCAAGGGAAGGCACCAAAGCGTTCGATATGCCGAAAATCGATAAAAAAATTGTAAATCGTAGAAAAGCTGAACTCAAAGAAATTAGAGATAAATTAAATAATAGATATTTAATTTTAATGTTAAATTCATCACAGGACGTTATATTTGAGACAATGGTAAATGGGCTTAACGTGGGTTATAGCCAATATTACGTAAGAATTTATGTGCAAACTGATAAAAAGTATGCTACAATAAAACCAACGGCTTTATATGCCGATGGGCTAATAGGAGAAGATATTGATGGATAATTGTATTTTTTGCAAAATTGCTAATGGCGTAATTCCTGCTAAAAAGTTTTATGAAGACGACGATATGGTTATTATCGCCGATATAAATCCGCAAGCCGAAAAACACTATTTATTGATTCCTAAAGCACATTTTGCTAACATAATAGAAATGAACGACGAGCAAGCTATAATGCTTGGTAAATGCTTGAAAAAACTTTCCAATATCGTTGATGATTTGGGATTAAAAGATGGATTTAGACTAGTTTCCAATAAGGGCGAAAATGGTTGCCAATCAGTTGAGCATTTGCATATTCACATTTTAGGCGGACAAAAATTGTCCGATAAGATGGCGTAATATTACAGGGAGATAAAAATGTTAAAACTTAAAAACATAACAAAAATATATAAAATGGGTGAATACCAAGTTAACGCTCTACGTGGCGTTACTTTGGCGTTTAGAGAAAGTGAGTTCGTATCCATAATAGGCGCGTCAGGTTGCGGTAAATCTACAATGCTTAACATTATTGGAGGACTAGATAGATATACCACCGGCGACCTTATTATCGGCGACACTTCCACTAAAGATTTTAGGTCAGAACAATGGGATGCTTATAGAAATGCAACCATAGGTTTCGTTTTCCAAAACTACAACCTTATTCCGCACTTAACCGTTCTTGAAAACGTTGCTCTTGCATTAAGCCTTTCCGGTGTTGTCAAGGCAGAACGCAACAAACGCGCTGCGGAAGCCCTAGAAAAAGTAGGGCTTGGCGCAGAACTCAAAAAGAGACCTTCTCAATTGAGTGGCGGTCAAATGCAACGTGTAGCAATTGCAAGGGCTCTCGTTAATAATCCTAAAATCGTTCTAGCAGACGAACCTACCGGCGCTCTTGACTCGGAACTTTCTATCCAAGTAATGGACGTTTTGAAGGAAGTTGCAAAAGATCGTTTGGTTATTATGGTAACCCACAATAATGAATTGGCGGACGCTTATTCAACTCGTATTATTAAACTTAACGACGGCTTGTTGGAACGCGATACTAATCCTTACGAGTGGGAACCAATAGAAGAAGAAAACTTGCAATATATTTACTCTGATAAATATATTTCAAATAATAAGGACGCCGTAAAAGATTCTGCCATTGCAGAAGATGATGAGACGGCTCCCCAAACTAAAGAAACTCTTCTTGAAAAAATTAACGTTCTTAATAAACTTGGAATAGGCAGTCGTAAAAAAGATAGCAGTAGTCCCTTTAAAGCGACTTCTATGAAAGCCAAGACGGCTTTCCAACTTTCTCTTAAGAATCTTATAACTAAAAAACGTCGTACCTTCCTAACTTCATTTGCAGGTAGTATTGGTATTATAAGTCTTGCTCTAGTATTGTCTATGTCAAACGGCGTAAATCTTTTTGTAGACAATATGCAAACTTCCATTCTCGCATCCGTTCCTATGGGCGTATACGAATACTCAATGGATTACTCGGTACTCGAAAGAATGTTTGGCGCATTGGAAGCGGCAGCTACGGCAACACCGGAAAATCCTAATGGCAATAGTGACGTAGATATCTTTACGGATAACAAAGAAGTATTCGTCAATACTGGTTCCAGTGACGTTAATTCGATGAGCGGTATGATGGAAGGACTCATAAATCAAGTTGCTAATTCTATTGGTAAAAACGCTATTACCGAAGAATACGTTCAATATTTGTACAATATGGATGAAGATTGGTATAAAGCAATCCAATGTTACTATGGCGTACAAATGAATATCATAACCAAAACGCAAAATAGCGACGGTAGTTACGCATATAAAGATATTTCTCCCGAAACTAAAGTTACGCACGCAATGAATATCGCAATGCAAGTTTTGGGTGGCTCCGGCCTTGAACCTAACAATTGGTATCAATTAGCGGGTGATAAAGATTTTGTAAACGAATACTATGACGTAATCGGCGGAAGATATCCTACCGCGTATAATGAAATCGTACTCGTAGTTGACAATTATAACAACATTTCGATAACGGCTCTTGAACAATTCGGCGTTGACGTATATCAAAGAAATGCGGATGGCTCCGTCATTACAGATGAAAACGGTAAGCCCGTTTACGTAGATAGCATATCTTTTGACAAGATTTTGTCACAAGAGTTCAAACTTATCTATAATAACGATTACTACGTTAAGGATTCGGGCGATACATATTCTATTAGCGTGCCTAGCGAAGAACTATATAATAAGGGCGAAACGCTAAAGGTTGTCGGTATTTTAAGAATGAAGCCTAACTCTATGGTTTCTCTAGTAGGCTCATCTTTCTGTTATACTAGCGCTCTAGGCGAACACGTTCTTAATAACGCAAAAGTTTCTAACGTTACGCTTGACCAAAAAGCATCAATAGAAAGTGGCTCGCCAAAAGTTTTGATAAATAATTACAAGTATTCCTATATTCCTACCGACCACGAACCTTCAAAGAGCAATAATGCAGGCGCAATTATGACAAATATGCTTGGATTTATGACTAGGGGCTTGGAAGGTACTAGTTTCAAAAAGGCTCTCGCCATCGATACTACTCCCGTTTATATGTATGTTTATCCCACTGATTTTGAAGCTAAACTTGCAATAAACGAATATATGGATGAGTGGAATAACGAGCACTCCGGAGCACTAGTAGAATACTTTGATATTTCGGAAATGTTCATCGGCACCATTAGAAGTATGATAGATTTGATGACCTACGTTCTAATAGCCGTTGCTGCCATTTCCTTGATAGTATCTTGCGTAATGATTTCCATCGTAACTTCTAACTCAGTAGTAGAAAGAACGAGAGAAATTGGTATTTTGCGTAGCTTGGGCGCAAGGAAGAAAGATATTTCGCGTGTATTCGATGCGGAAACAGCGATTATAGGAGCATTTAGTGGCGTGCTTGGTATAGGTATTGCGTATGCGCTAATTCCGCTAATTAACTTGCTACTGCAAAATGCGACAGGATTCCCGTCACTGTTGAACTTGAACCCCATACATGCTGTGATACTCATTGTATTAAGCTTGGGATTGACGATAATAAGCGGATTAATACCGAGTCAATCGGCTGCAAACAAGAACGTAGTAGATGCGTTAAGAATAGAATAATAAACACCAGCGACAATATTGTCGCTGGTTTATTTTTAATGAATAGGGGAAAAATAAAAGCATCGACATTTGCCGATGCTTTACTTTTAGCTAATTATTTGTACATTCTCTTGCGAGCAGCTTCTGCTTTCTTCTTACGACGTACGCTGGGCTTTTCGTAAGCTTCTTTACGACGAAGGTCACCGATAATGCCGTCATTAGCACATTTCTTCTTCCATCTACGGATAGCGGAATCGAGATTTTCATTTTCTTTTACGATAACAGTTGACATTAATTTCACCTCCCCGTAATTTTATTGCTAAATTATAATACAAGATTACTTGCGTTTTGTCAATCGATTAGTTATAAAAAATATTAGGTTTGTCTTGTTTTGTCGAAATAGTCTTTTACTTAGTATCGTTGCGTTATAATCTTAACGAGAAAAATAAGGCAGGTGTATTATGGAAAGAAAATCTAGAACACAAATTTTAAAGGAAGTAAAGGAAAGATTATCGACGGGAAACTATAATGAAATTCAAAAATTGCGTTCAATCAATAGCTATGATAGTATAATCATCGTTGGAAACAAAAGACTCACGGAAAAAGAAGTATTTGAGTTTTATGATAAAGTAGTAGCAATTCAGCAAGATGAAGAACTAAGGCTAAAACCACTTGGATATATTATCGATTCCGATGAATTCGATAAACTTGACGATACGCAAAAGCAAAAGTATTTGTTCGACGTATCAAAATTATATTTAAAGTTACGAGAAGAGTATTTTTCTAGGCAAAATTAGTATATTAAAAATATTATATTTATATTTAAGGAAATATATAAAAGCGCGCGTAATATTTATTAGCGCGAATTTACACTATTAAGGAAAAATGAAATGCCTAGATTTCCAGAAAGATGGCTTGATGAATTAAAATCCAAAGTTGACATAGTTTCCATACTTGGAAAATTTATGTATTTGCAAAGGAAGGGAAATAAATATTGGGCTTGCTGTCCTTTTCATAATGAAAAGACGGCTTCTTTTTGCGTAAATGCCGATGAGCAATATTACCATTGCTTTGGTTGTGGTAAAAGCGGTAACGTAATTTCTTTCCTAATGGAAAACAAGCGTATGGAATATGCGGAAGCCATAGAGTATTTAGCTAAAGAATATAATATGGAAATTCCCGAAAGCGATGACTCTGACTATCGTGAACGAAAAGTACAAAAAGATAAACTTTACGCCGCAAACAAGGCCGCAGCGCGTTATTTTTATTCAAATCTTTCTAGGCCCGAAGCAAAAGAAGTAATTGAATATATGGATAAGCGAAATATTCGCCAAGATATTCGCATTACTTTTGGTCTAGGATATTCAGTTGACGGCTATGGACTATTAAAAGAACTCAATAAGCAAGGATTCTCAAAAGAAACCTTGGTAACGGCAGGCTTAGTTAACGAAGATGGTTACGACCCGCTTGCAAAGAGATTTATTATTCCTATCATAAATGCAAAAGGACAAGTTATAGGTTTTGGTGGAAGAACTTTAATTAAGGACGTTAAGCCAAAGTATCGTAACACAAAAGCGACCCCTTTGTTCGACAAACGAAAGAATTTGTATAACGTCAACCTTTTCAAAAGAACTCTTGCGGACGAAAGGCATACGTCTATAATTCTAACCGAAGGCTATATGGACGTTATGAGTATATATCAATCGGGTATCCATAACGTTGTTGCATCTATGGGCACGTCTCTTACGATGGAACAATGTAATGAAATCAAGAAATACGTTCCTAAGGTTTACGTTTGTTTTGATGGCGATACCGCAGGTCAAATAGCTACTTGGCGTTCTCTTGATATGCTAGCGGGCGTAGGATTAGAAGTTAGGGTTATGAGCATGCCGGAAGGGCTTGACCCCGATGACGTAATAAATAAATACGGAGCGGAAGGCTTTAAGAAATTAATGGAAAGAGCTTTGCCGTTAACCGAGTTCAAAATCCGTTCATTAGAGAAAAATGCCGACGTTTCTACTTTGGATGGCAAAGAAAAGTTCGCATTTTCTACTATTCCCGTACTAGCGTCTCTTGAGCCTGTGTCAAGAGCTGTTTACTCAGAACTTGTTTCTAAGTTAAGCGGATTAAGCATAGAAAGTTTGAATAATCAAGTTGCAAAATACGTAGCAGGGGAATCGGTTGATAAACCACAAAAGGCAGAAACTAAAGAAAGTAGTAATACGAGCGCAAACATTAAAATGTGTCGTTTCGTGTTGGCGTCAATGATAGAACTAAAAAGCTACGTTTATCAAAAAGACCTTACCGAAAGCATATTTGAAGACGAAGTTCATAAAAAAGTATATCATTATTTAATGTCTAGGCTAGAAGCTAAAATCCCACCTAAAAAAGGCGATTTGTATGACGTTGAAATAGAAAGAAAGAGTGAAATTGACGCGATTATCGAAGCAATAGATAACGTACCGGTAGACAAGCAGGCCGACCATTATCAAGCGTGTATGGATAAATTGTTGCAATCATCAAAGCAAAACAGGATTAATGCTTTGCTGGAAGAAATAAAGACTGCTACACCGGAAAAACAAGAAGAACTCAAACTAGAATTAAGAAAATTATTATTAAATAAATAACCAATCCACAAAGGAGGATGCATAAATGTCTGAAAGAGAATTAAAACTCAAGGCAGAAGTGCAAAAAATTATTGATTCCTATAAGGAAAAAGAAAGCAAGAGCATTAACGAAGACGAGTTGTTGAATAAACTTGATAAGCTAGCTCTAGAACCTCAAGATATCGAAAATATCTACAAAGAATTAGAGCAAAGCGGTATCACAATCAACGACCAATCCAGCGTTAAGAACGACCAACTTCTACAAAAAATAATGAGTGAAGTCAATATTGACGACTCAGTAAAAATGTATCTTAAAGATATAGGTAGATTTCCGCTTTTGACTGCAGAAGAAGAGCTTATGTATGCAAAAAGCATGGTAGAAGGGGACACTCAAGCAAAAGAAAAGCTAATTAACGCCAACTTGCGTTTGGTTGTAAGTATTGCAAAAAGATACGTAGGTCGCGGTATGGCTTTTCTTGACCTAATCCAAGAAGGTAACCTAGGTCTTATGAAAGCGGTAGACAAATTCGACTACACCAAAGGCTTTAAGTTTTCTACTTACGCAACTTGGTGGATAAGACAAGCAATTACTCGTTCGATAGCAGACCAAGCTCGTACCATTCGTATTCCCGTTCACATGGTAGAAACCATCAATAAGCTCATAAAGGTTTCTCGTTCATTGCTACAAACTCTAGGTAGAGAGCCTACCCCCGAAGAGATTGCAGCAGAAATGGGTATTTCCGAAGCTAGAGTTATCGAAATTCAAAAGATTGCTCAAGACCCCGTATCGTTGGAAACGCCTATTGGCGAAGAAGATGATAGCCATCTTGGCGATTTTATTGAAGATACTACCGCAACGGCTCCTATCGAAGCGGCGGAAGCAAACATGCTAAAAGAACAAGTTAACGAAATACTTGGCACTCTTGCTCCCCGTGAGGCGATGGTTCTAATGCTAAGATATGGCCTTAGAGACGGACGTCCGCGTACTTTGGAAGAAGTTGGTAAAGTGTTCAACGTAACTCGTGAACGTATACGTCAAATTGAGGCCAAAGCGTTAAGAAGACTAAAACACCCCAATAAAACCAAAAAATTGCGTGATTTCCTAGATAAATAACCGTGATTAAGCTCGATAATAGATTGCGCGCCTTGCTTGGCGAAATTGAAGGCGAAACGCTTGCAGATATAGGTTGTGACCACGGAAAACTTGCAGTTTCCGCATTAATAGAAGGCAAATGCAATAGGGTTATCGCCGGTGATATTAGCGCAGAAAGCTTGAAAAAAGCCGTTAAATTAGCAAAGGAATGCGCTTTAGAAGATAAAATAGATTGCAGAGTGAGCGAT
>JAZRAN010000123.1:0-5183 GCA_045634605.1 Candidatus Stercoripulliclostridium sp.
GCTGTGTTGGTCGGTAACGCCAAGAGCTTTAACGGGAGTTTGACCAACGTTTACGGTTTCACCCTTATTGTTTACCGCTTTACCAAGAGATTCGCCCCAAAGTTGGCAATACCAGTCTGCCATGAGTTTTAGAGAATCCGCATAAGGCATCATAACGCAAATATTCTTGCCGTCTTTGATTGCAAGATATTGTAGAGCAGCCGCTACAAGAGCAGGATTGGACTTATAATCGGACTTACGGCAAAGCTTGTCCATATGAGCGCAACCCTTAAGGATTTCTTTAACGTCGATACCAAGAACTGCTGCGGGGAACAATCCAACGGGACAAATTTCACTAAATCTTCCGCCTACGCCATCGGGAATAATGAAGGTTTTTAGGTTTTCTTTCTTTGCGATTTTAATCAAATTGCCGTTTTGAGCATCGGTAGTTGCAATGATATGTTCATTAGCCTTATCACCATACTTTTCTTTGAGAAGATTCATGATGATGAGATATTGGCTCATTGTTTCGGACGTAGAACCACTCTTGGTGATTACGTTAAATACGGTCTTATCAAGGTCAAGAATATCAAACAAGGACGCCATTCTTTCGGGGTCGACGTTATCTTCAACGTAGAACTTGGGCGCTTTTCTTTGGCTACGCTTTAGTTCGTTGTGACGAAGATGGCAAAGAGCTTGGAAAACCGCCATAGGACCAAGAGCGGATCCGCCGATACCAAGAACTACGAAAGCGTCACAATTTCTTCTTACGATTTTAGCGGTATTTATGATATCTTTAACGACTTCGCCTTGATTATAAGGAAGTTCGCTCCATCCCATCATGCCGGTACCACGGTTTTGCTTGAAGAATGAATGTGCTTGGATAGCAAGGTTCTTGGTGCTAGCAAGTTGTTTGTCGGTAAACCCTTCTTTTTCACCAACGTAAGTAGCCATCATATTGTTGTAATCAAACTTGATTGACTTATATTCTTTTTTCATTTTAACTCCTTTTAGCCTTTTTCAGCAATGTTAACACATTTTTGTAAATATTCGTAACTTCTTTTGACTTGGTCGAAGTTATCGTAATTTCTTGCGTAAAGTTCCATAAGCAATGGTCCATCGTACCCGACGTCCAATAGTTTACGGAATAAATCGACGAAGTCAACGCTACCTTTTCCAGGGAGAGCTAAACTTCCGTCTTCATGGTAATCGCAAAGATGAACCGTAACTAAATCTTTGCCCATGACTTTGATGTAATCTTCAACAGGTATTTTAGATTGCATTGCTTGTTTTATATCAAGAGTGGCCTTGATGTCAACTGTTTCTTTCAACTTTTCGAAAAATTCGGGATTACTAAAGAAAGTCCAGTGTACGTTTTCGTATGCAATCTGACAGGTTCCGCCGTATTCACGCATAATTGCGTTGAGTTCGTTAAGGCGTTTGCCCATCCACTCGTAGTTAATATAATACGGTGTCCTTTTTAATCTTGGTGGGCCGTGGAAAGTATAATACTTTGCATCTAACCGGGCTCCCGCTTCCGCTGCTTGACGGAAAAAGAACTCGCAATCTTCACGAGTACGAGGGGAAGAGTTAAACAAATCCCCTTCGTACTGCAAGTTCAAGGTATGTATGCTATGAACGTCAATATTTCCTTTGCGTTCAAGGAGCATATCAATAAACTCCTTCCGGTATTCCCGGAAGGTAGTTAGAAAAATTTCACATACCTCAACGCCCATGGCGTTGAGGATGTTCATTGTGTCTTCTGTCTCAGATTTGAGAAAGAACGACGCTGTCGATATACCAACTTTCATAAAATCTTAGTATTCGGGAGTTAGCAAACCATAGTCGCCGTCATGACGCTTATAAACGACGGAAACCTTGTTGTTTTCTGCGTTTACGAATACGTAGAAATCGTGGTCAAGCAGTTCTAGCTCTGCGATTGCTTCATCAACGGTAACGATAGAAATATCAAAGTTCTTAACCTTGACAACCTTACCTGCCTTTTCTTTAACGGGAGCAATTTCTTCTTCAAGCTTTATGGGAAGAGCCTTCTTGGGTTGCTTAGAAATCATTCTATCGCGATATTTTGCGATTTGTCTTTCTAGCTTTGGAACGATTAGGTCGATATTGTCGTACATATTGTCGCTAGTTACTTCCGACCTTACGATGCCACCGGCAAAGCCGATAGTGATTTCCATTGCAAACTTATCTTTACCAACGGTGGAGAGTTTGATTTTTGCCGTTCCTTCTTCGGAGAAGAACTTATCAAATTTTGATAGTTTCTTTTCGATTACAGAAACAAGACGATTGCCTTCATTGTAGCCTTTTGAAATTAGTTCGATACGCATGAGAAGTACCTCCTTTGGTTAGTTTATATTAAATACGATTTCTCCGTCTGCGACGTCGACGGTTACGTCGGATTCATTTGTGATATGACCGCTTATGATTTCTTCGCTGAGTTTGTCTTCAAATATTTTTTGGACGGCCCTCTTAAGCGGTCTTGCGCCGTATTCTAAATCTGTACCCTTCTCAAGTAGATAGTCTACGACTGCTTGTGTGTAATTGAGCTTTATACCTTTTTCCGAAAGTATTTTGACAACGCTACCTATCATTATTCTAGCAATCTTTTCTAGAGATTCTTTGTCCAATTTGCGGAATATGATTATATCGTCAATACGATTGATGAATTCGGGATTCATTGCGTCCTTTAACGCGGAAAGTTGCTTTTCTTTCATCGTTTCATAGTCGCCGGAAACTTCTATAGCTTGACCGAATCCCACTCTCTTCATCTTCGCAATATCTTTTGCTCCAATGTTGGAAGTCATAATAATTACGGTATTTTTAAAGGAAACAACCCTACCGTGACTATCCGTCAAGCGTCCTTCATCGAGTATTTGCAACAAGAGATTAAATACGTCCGGGTGAGCCTTTTCGATTTCATCGAATAGAACAACGGAGTAAGGTTTTCTTCTTACCTTTTCGGTCAATTGACCACCTTCGTCATAGCCAACGTAACCGGGAGCCGAGCCGATTAGACGAGAAACGTTAAGTTTTTCCATATATTCGCTCATATCTATGCGAATAAGCATATTCTCGTCACCAAACATGCTTTCCGCCAGAGCTTTTGTTAGTTCGGTTTTACCTACGCCCGTAGGTCCTAGGAACATAAACGTTCCAATCGGTTTTTTGGGGTCTTTGAGTCCGGCTCTTGCGCGCTTGATTGCTCTTGCAACCGCATTGACGGCCTCGTCTTGTCCTATTACTCTCTTTTTGATTTCACTTTCTAGTTGCAAAAGCTTCGTACTTTCTTCTTCCGTCAAGTTGGAAATAGGAATATTGGTCCACTCGGAAACTATTTCTGCAATTTTTGCTTCATCTATAGAAAGTTGACCGGAGATTATATCGCTTCCCCATTTAAGCTTTTGCTCTTTAATTTGTTCGTCGATGGATTCACGTTCCCCTTTTAGTGAGTTTGCCTTAACAAAATCTTCCGCTTTGGTTGCTTGGAGTATGCTTTCATTTAGCATTGCGCGCTTGTTTTCCAACTCTACTATTTCGGGCGGAGTGACCATAGCGTTAACACGCATTTTGGATGCAGCTTCGTCAATAGCATCAATTGCCTTGTCGGGAAGATATCTATCCGCAACGTAGCGGTCAGTCAAAGTGGCCGCAGCAACTAACGCTTCGTCGGTAATTTGTACCTTATGGTGCGCTTGATACTTTTCTCTAATACCTTTAAGAATCAAAATAGTATCTTTAACAGATGGCGGGTCTACCATAATAGGCTTAAACCTACGCTCTAACGCAGCATCTTTTTCTATATGCTTACGATATTCATCGATAGTCGTTGCGCCAATTGTAGGTATATCGCCACGAGCAAGCAATGGCTTCAAAAGGTTTGCTATGGTTGCGCCACCATCATTGTCGCCTACCGACATAATCATATGCATTTCGTCAATGAAAAGTATGGTTTTGTCATCTTCAAGCTCTTTTAGCATTGCCTTAAAGCGTGCTTCAAATTCACCGCGGAATTTAGTACCCGCAACAAGCGAGCCAACGTCAAGAGCAAAAATACGCTTGTCTTTTATGATATTAGGCACTTTGCCATCAACTATTGCTTGAGCAAGACCTTCTACGATAGCAGTTTTACCAACACCGGGTTCACCGATAATCAATGGGTTATTTTTAGTGCGCCTTGAAAGTACTCTTAAAACTTGTTCAATTTCTTTTTCACGGCCAATTACGGGGTCGTATTTGCCTTGGCGAGCGTTTTCCGTCATATCAACGCCGAAAGCCTTTAGTTCTTCGCTTATGCCTTCTTCCTTTTTATTTTCGCTCTTCTTTTGCGCCCTAGGCTTTGGGGGTTGATTTAAATTCTTAAATAAAGATGCAAAATCTTCGTTAGAAGAAACGATTTTTACACCGACTTCTGCATTACCGCCCAAAAGTCCATCTATAAAACTCTTTATACCAAGGGGGTCATCGTCAATCTTTTCATTATTGCCAATGCCGTTAGCCGTCATAGTTTCTATAATTGGTTGAATATCGTTTTGCGTAATCTTATATTCCGCCAAAATTTTAGCGGATGCCATACTTTTATCGCAAACAAGTCCTAAAAGTAGATGATGCGTATCAAACAGCTCATAACCATAACGATTTGCGCTCGTTTCGGCATAGCTAAGCACCCTATTTACTTGGTCTTTTACTAAAACTTCATTAAGGCGCTTGGAAGGATTTGCGCTAACTACGCGATAAACGGCTTCCTTATCTACCTTATATCTGCTCAAAATCTCGTGAGCATACGTGCCTTCTATTGCTATTAAGCCGGCAAGGATATGCTCGGTAGCTAAAATAGAATTAAGACGAAGAGCAAATTCGTTGGCTTTATTAAGCACTTTGCTCACGTCACTTGTATGTTTATAGTGGTTCATATTTTTAATTTAATTTCCTTTAATAAATTTAATAAGCTGTTCTCTCAACTCGCTATCACGCAAGGCGAACTCGATATTGGCTTTCAGAAAGCCGAATTTACTTCCCATATCGTAGCGCGTTCCATCAAAAATATATGCGTAAACGGCGCTTTCTCGCGAGAGAATATCTATTGCCGATGGTAAATATACTTCCCCGTTTTTTACGGGTTTAGTCCTTAATATACAGTCGAATATTTCCGGAGTTAACAAAAATCTTCCAAGAGAAGTAACGTT
>JAZRAN010000124.1:0-2613 GCA_045634605.1 Candidatus Stercoripulliclostridium sp.
ATAGTTGTTTTGGCCAGCGATTTTAGCAGGGATATTTGAAATGGTGATGGTGTTAGTTCCGGGAACAAGAATATCGCTTGTTGCACAAGCAGTCAAATTAGCATCGCCTTCGCCTTCTTTGACTTCACCATAGTAATAAACACCTTTAGCAAAAACGCCAGCAATTGCATCATTAACAAATACTGCTACACAAAGGTGGTTGGATAGGTCATAACTTGTTTCATCAATGGTTTCACCAGCACTAAATGCTGCAGACATTGTTACAGATACAGGTTTACTAATGTTGTGGTTAACAACGTAGAAAGTATCGGAAATCCAAGGAGTAGCAGGGTCGCCATTTTTGATGAATTGATTTGACAAATTTATCGGGGAAGTGGTGTATGAAACACTAGGATCAGCAACTTCGATCAATTCGGTAGGAACCATAGGAAGAACGTCACCAGTTCCAGTCAACGCGATTGAAGTTCCAGTAGGGGTAGCAAGATCTTTGGTAATTGCTATATCAGCAGAAGAAGAACTTGCAGAAGAAACAACTGCGGTGGTTGCTTCTAGTTGAGTAGCACTAGTGTACCATGCGAAGGTTGCGGTTGATACTGCTACGATGAGTACAGCAACCATAAGGATGGTGGTTATAAACATTGATTTTTTAGCGTTTTTCATGTTTTTTCTCCTTTTCATGAATTTTTCTTTTTTTTATGTTTTCATCAATACGGGATAGGATATGCATTAGTTTTATCAGTGGAGCATTGCTCCTAACGTTTTACTCTCTTTATCAACAATCAAGTAAAACTGCGGGCAACCCCCTTCCGATAAAACTTACATATCGGCATTTTGTAACCATCTGTCGTTTTTTTCTGCATATCACTATCTCCTATCAATTACTTACCAAAGGTAATTTCTTGTACTCCTTGACGGCGCTCAATACCGTTCTCTTAGGCTCTCCCGTACAAAAGCCTTCTATTACGTCTACGCCATGCGTCAAAAAGTATTTTGCTTGCTTTGTGTCTTCTACTCCACTCGCTACGGTCGTTATGCCTTGTACCTTGCAGTAACCTACCAACATATCTAGTAGAGCAGTCCTTCTTACGTCGCTTTCCTTGTAGTACCTTGCGTCTATCCTTAGGTAATCAACGGGATAATCCGTTAACATATGTACGCCGGTGTCTACGCCGTAATCTATCATTATCTTAATTCCGTAGCCCCTTAGTTCGTCTACGCCGTCTATACCCACCTTGCCAAGGGACAATAGCATATTGCCGTCTAGGATTACAACTAACCTTTCCACTCCGCCTTCCAGCATCTTAATTAGCTTGGCGTGGGAGCCCTTTCTTGCAAAAGTACGGCAACTCATAGGCAACGCAAAAACGTACTTGGGGTTTTCTTTTATTTCTTCCAGTAAACTTTGGAGAGCTATCAAGTTGAGCTCTTCTATTCTTTCACTATTTTCCGCTATCGCTACGTATTGGGGCGGTAATATCTTGCCTAGGAATTTGTCGTTTAGTACTTGTTGTACGCCTAGGTAGTTTATGGTGCTATCACTATTCAAACCGCAGTCATAAAAATATACTACCGGCTCCGTGAGCGCTACCGCGCCCCTTATGGTTTCCGCTTGTTGACGGAGAGCTTCTAACTTTTGGAGTCCCTTCTTCTTTTCTAGGTCAAACTCTTCGCCCATTAAATCTATAATAATGTTACGCGTGAGTTCGTTGTCTATGGGGTCGTATTCTTCGCCGTCGTATAAGCCGTCTACGGGAGTTTCACTCTCGTTTCCACGCAATACCGCTTCCGGATTGACGGGATACCTTTCCGCATAAGGAATTGGTACGTAAACTTTCTTCTTTACTCCGCCCTTAGACTCCAAGAACTTTTCTACGAGTTCTACTAACTTTTGGAGTTCCGCCGTCTTCTTCGTAATCTTTCCGCGCTTAATCGTTACGCATACGGAATAATCCTTGTGAGTCTTGTCGATAGGCTCTACGTAGGGACAATATTCCCCTACCATACTCGGCTCGGCTTTTAGGTAGACGTAGAGAGTTTCTCCGCCAATTTCTACCGACATTAGCCTTTCCCTTTCTAGCGAAAATCTTTCCGCTAGGTCATCATAATATTGCTTGGTTCCTTTGTGAGAAAGGAAGGTGTTCTTAATCTTGCTGTATGCGAGCTTTATGCCGTTGGTACTCATCCTTAGGCGGTTTTCGAATACGTCGTCCAAGATTTCTCTACCATAATCGTCGTACTCTCCGCTTATGCCAACTTCATCCGCGCCTTCTTGTGTATCAAACAGGTTGTGGACGGCTACTCTTACTTCCGTATTTTCTATTTGCTCGTCCAAGTCGCGCAACTCTGCGTTAACCCTTTCTAGTTCTCTAGCGAGTCTTTCGTCTTCCGTTAGTCCATCGTCTTCTTGTACTTCCGCTTGTACTTCTTCCGTTTGTACTTCTTCCGTTTGTACTTCTTCGGCTTGTACTTCTTCCGCTACTTCTTCTGCAAGAGAAATTGCTACGGTTTCTTCCGTAGTTTGAGCGTCCAAGCCTTCGCTTTCCATTAAGTTAACTTGTCTCTCGTCTTCCATTTCTCTCTCCAGTAAGTAGGGGTGACAAAAAATAGCGACAC
>JAZRAN010000125.1:0-4901 GCA_045634605.1 Candidatus Stercoripulliclostridium sp.
AAATCTTGTAAAGAAATATCTAACGGTACGCTTGTATTGATTGTTGCAAGCTCTTTAGAAAGATATACTAATTCTTTATTGTCTTTCAATTTTTCCCCAAGCTTACCTTTAACCGATGCAATATTTTCATATATTCCATCCAAGCTACCATATGAATCGAGAAGATTAAGCGCCGTTTTCTCGCCGACTCCGGGACAACCGGGAATGTTGTCGGAATTATCCCCTGCGAGCGCCTTATATTCTATTACCCTGTACGGCGTAAAATTTTCTTCGCCCAAGGATTCAAGGTTATAAACTTTAATGTCGGTTACGCCACGTTTAGTATTAAATACGGTGGTGTTTTCATCGACCAATTGCAACACGTCCCTATCTCCGCTTACGATTATTGTTTCTTCATCATATCGTTTTGCAATGGTACCGATTATATCGTCCGCTTCATATCCTTCCTTTTGGCAAATAGTAACGCCCAACTCACCTAGAAGTTCTTTCAAAATAGGCATTTGGCTTGCTAATTCCGCAGGCATCGGCTTTCTCGTTGCTTTATAAAGGTCGTACTTTTTATGTCTAAAGGTCGGAGCTTTAAGGTCAAAAACTGCGCAAATATGCGTGGGCTTATGGTCTACTATCAATCTTGAAAGCATAGAAAGATAGCCAAAAATAGCATTAGTAAACACGCCTTTTTTGTTTTCTAACGGAGGCAGAGCATAGAACGCTCTGTTAATCAAACTGTTACTGTCGAGTAAAATTATTTTTGTCATATTTGCTTATAGTTCTAGACTCATATCTCCAAATTTAATTAGGTTGTATTTTCTTAACACTTCGCTAACCAAAAAACATACAACAATAGGTATTATAAACATACAAACAGCTATTCCCAAGCCTATCTTCCAATCCGGGATTACGCCCTGTGATGCAGAGATAACGTCAAACACGCCGACAAGTCCGGACGTGCCCATTCCACCGCCCGCGGCGCCACAACGTAGGCCAAACGCAACGGTAGAAATAGGACCTGCTATTGCGCTTGCAATAACCGGCGGTACCATTATCATAGGATGACGCATTAAGTTAGGTATTTGTAGCATGCTAGTGCCTAATCCTTGCGCAATCAAACCGCCCCATTTGTTTTCTCTAAAACTTTGTACGGCAAATCCTACCATTTGACAAGCGCAACCAACAGTTGCCGCTCCACCGGCTAAATACATAGCGTCTACCATCGTAGGGTCTGTTGAAGTAGTCAAAATCGGAGTAGCGATTGCGACCCACATTGCCGCAGATGATGTCGGCAAGGTTAAAAGTATTCCCATTACTACCGCAACAACTATACCCATTACAAAAGGCGTAGCGACAGTTGCTAGCGCAATACCCTTGCTCATTAAATTAACAAGCTCTATAAACGGCCAAGCAACGTACAAGCAAAGAAGACTTACAATCATCATCGAGAGCGGTACGAGAACAATATCAACTTTAGTCTTTCCGCAAATTAGCATTCCCAATTCAATTGCTATTAAACTAACGACGTAAGCGCCTATGGGATTACCTGGCGCAAAAGAAGGAACCAGATTTGCATCTATAATTTTGTCCGCAAAAGCGCCTGCTAAACCTGCTACCGCAGCGCTAAACATTACGAGCTTTGGGGCTTTGAGTTGATTGGCGATCCCAACCCCTATTCCTGCGCCCATTAGCATTTTTGCAATTGAAGCAACGTAACCAACGTATTTACCAACCGCAATGCCCGCAGGAGTACCGCTAGACGTAATCCAAGTAGCAATTTGAGCAAGAATTGTTCCTGCGATTAGGGTGCAAAACAGCCCTTGCGCCATCCCGGTAAATGCATCTATAAACCAACGCTTTGACAAGAACTTGATAACACTAAAAATCTTATCTTTATCAATTTTTTTTGATTTATTCTCGTCTTTTTCTATGATTTCTTCTTTTTTAATTTCTTCCATTTAGCGCCTCCATATTGTGAATCACTGCATTTGCTAAACTAAAAGTTTTGTTATATTTGGTCACCACGTTTTCATTCCAAACTTTTTGTAGTTCGATAAAAAATTCTTCAAGTTTATAAATTCTAAACTTTTCCAAACCAAACTCAACCGCGAACTCTTCCATCATTGCAATAAAAACGTCTTCCTTGCTCAAGTTCCACGGCAAATCTAATTCTTCCGTAACGACTTCAATAAGTTTAGAAAATATATTTTGTTTCGTACCTTTTATATCTAATATTTCCGCCCATGATATGAAGGTATTGTAACTAAGATTTTCTACAAAATTGACGAATTCTTTATAGCTAGGTCGCTCAACGTAATAGCGAACGCCCAAGTGTTTATCAAGAAACCGTAAAGCATCAAAATAGCCTAAGTTTATGTTATATCTTATGCGGTCCGTTCTAAAATCCAATAGTTTCCCCAGTGGCTCTGATGGGTCGATATAATTTACTTTTACCGACATATCTATAACCTTTTGGGAAGGCATTTTTGCGCCTGTGCGAATAGCTATTATTTCATCGTAACCCTTGTTAACTAGCGGATTAACCGGACAATTGTCATACATTCCGCCGTCAACAAACATTTTTCCGCCAACCTTTGCTCTATTAAAAATTGGAAGATATGCGCTGGTTAAAATATAATCTTTGATTTCACCCAAAGGAATATCTTTTTTAAACATTTCCATTGGCAACCATTCTTCACCTTTTGCAACCGTCACCAAACAAAAGTCAACGTTAGATTTTCTTAACTTATCTTCATCAATTAGTCTATCTAATAATTCTCTTGCTTTATCCATGGAAACGCCCTTTGTCGAAAAAAGCGCTTTGGCAGTTTGGAATATGTATTTATAGACGTTTTTATCTAAGTCATTTTCAAGAATACGATTTACCATATTCTCGTCAAAATCAAATAGTAATGAAGGAGTAGCGGAATACCACAACTCATAAAGAGCATCAAAATCTCCTTGGGCAAGTAACGCCCCGTTAATTGCGCCTATTGAAGTGCCGGCTACGCCGTTAAAGACGTAACCGCGCTCAAATAAAGCTTTTAATGCTCCTACGTGGAATGAACCTTTGGCCCCGCCACCTTCTAATACTAAGCCTTTCATCCTATTTGATTACAACTCTCATCTTTAGTGATTGATGCTTTCTAGGTTGGATTTTATATTGGGGTTTTAGGCAAGCCATTGCAGGCGTATCGCCACCAACGCCACGTTGGCGACCATCAATATTAATAGTTAGATAATCTAGGCCTTTTAGCTCGTGTAGGTGCTTTGCTTCGTCTAACATTTCTAAGGTATAGGGATGTACGCTTGCTTCAAACGGCTTTTCGTTTGCAATAATTTCTACGCCCTTATTACCACCGACTTTTAGCCAACGCATTTCCGTGTGATTACCATTTTCTTGCGGATATAGATAATCGTGTACGAAATCTTCTGCAACACCACCATAAACCTTTATAATAGCGGCAGTCGCTCTATCGCAATAGTTTTCAAATGGTCCTTTACCAAAGAATTCCATGCCATCCACTCCATCGCGTAGAGCGAAGGTGAATCCGTATCTTTCCATTTCCGTCTTAGGTATCAAGCTAAGTTCTACGTCAATGCTTCCGTCTCCATTAAATACGTACAAAGTATGAAGTTCCTTTACGCAAGGCATTTTCCAATTTATCGCTATATTTACTTTTCCGTCTACCAAGTAAATGTTAGTGCGACTTACTCTTAGTCTCTTTTGCGCTCTCTTGAACTTGTCAAGACCCATTACAAGTTTTGCAACAAAGGGCGGAACTTGCGGTAGCCTATCATTATCGATAACTGCGCGATAAAAGTTCAAACGTATAGGTGCTTTAAGCTTTTCTTCGCCAGCCTTTTCTATGCTAATGATTTGACCCGTACGTTTATCTATTATTGCTCTGCACTCGCCGAAATTGACGACAACTTCTACTTCAGTTTCATTATAGGAACTACCGAATTTGATTTCATCAAGCGCCAAATCACGCTTGTTTAGCGTAAATTGTTCATATGCTACAACTCTTCCCGCATCACTAAATAGTTCGTCTTTTTTAGTAATTAAACTTACGATTAAAGACGCTTCGTTTCTACCGAACTCAAGATTTAACGGTAATGCAATTTCTCCGATTTCGCCATTTTCTATTGACGGCAAGTTTTCGATTACCGTTTCATCGGTATGGACGCCGTCAATCAATAGTTCAAGTTTGCACTTAAACTCGTTAAGATTGGTAAACATGTAGCGGTTGAAGAACTTAATCTTGTTGTCGAATAATGCGATATCAACTTGTTGATATTGCTTTCTTACTTCATAGAGAGCAGGATTAGGAGAGCGGTCGCCACGAACGATACCATTAAAAGCGAAGTTGGAATCATTAGGCTTATCACCAAAGTCTCCGCCGTATCTCCATTCGACGGTACCATCTGCTTGGGTTACTTTAATAGATTGGTCTGCAAAGTCCCAAATAAAACCGCCTGCTAGTCTATCATATTTCTTGAATTCATCCCAATAATCAGAGAAGTTTCCCAAACTATTACCCATGCTATGAGCATATTCACATTGGATAAAGGGCTTATCACGATATCTTTCCGGACTCATCGGCCAACCTGCAGGACAGTAAATGTAGCTACCATGCCAAATTGGCTTATTTTTACCAATGGGTTCCATTTTTTCATAGTGGGCATACATTTCGGAAAGAACGTCACTCGCTTCCAGCTTAAAGTCTTGTTCATAATGGATAAAGCGAGTATTATCAATAGCAAGGGCCGCTTTACGCATAGCCATAAACGCTTTGCCCCTACCGGACTCGTTGCCAAGAGACCAAGAAACGATACACGGATGGTTCTTGAACGTGTTTACCATATTGCGCATGCGATAGCAAACTTGCTCTGTCCACATTTTATTG
>JAZRAN010000126.1:0-1735 GCA_045634605.1 Candidatus Stercoripulliclostridium sp.
GAAGTTTCCATTTCCGCAAAGTAATTATACTTACCACTTTCTGCGCCTACGGTTGCGGCTATCATTGCGGAAGTGTCTACCATAGACTTATCAACTACGGTGCCTACCCAACCGGAAGTACCGCTGTAAATATGAGTGTCGCCTACTTCGGTTGCGCCTGCGCCTACGCCTATTAGAGCTGCGTCCATACCGCCACCAAATACCTTGGTGCCTTCTGCAAGTCCTAATTCTTCCGCCGCCTTAGCGGTAACCAATCCTACGCAATCCGTACTCTTCATTATGGGAGCAAGGTGGCGAGTATCTACGCCGAGCATCTTGCACATCGGCTTTGACCAAGTATGCTTGCGAATATCATAGATAAGAGTACCAAACGCGCTATCTGCCGTCATAATGCACTTATGGGTGCATTGGGAAATCAAAAATTCCTTTACGTCCAACCATTTGTACGCCTTCTTGAAGTTTTCGGGCTCGTTTGCTTCTACCCATTTATACTTCCATACGGGGTCTTTTACGGATGCTGCAACGGCGCCAGTGTAATACAAAGATTTGAGCAGTTTTATTACGTTTGCGCCCGCTATTTGTAGTCCGTGAGCCATACCCTTTTTGATTTCTTCCTTTGCGCGTTGGTCCATATAGCTCATAGCTCTTCTTACGGGCTTGCAGTCTTCATCAACAAGGACAAGTCCTTGCGCTTGTGAGCAGAAAGATATACCTAGTATTTCTTTGGGGTCAACGTCAAAGGACGCAAATATCTTCTTGGTGGTTACGCACATTGCATTCCACCACTCGTTGGTATCTTGCTCTACGCCACCGTTTTCCAAAACGTAAAGGTTGTAGCCTTCCATAGCGCTTGCTTTTAGCTCGATTGTTGAGCCTACGTCAAAAAGACAGGTCTTTATTCCCGTGGTGCCTACGTCGTAAGTGATAATATAGTTGGACATACTTTTCTCCTGTGATTACGATATATCGTAATTATACAATAAATTCTTCCTTTTGTCTAGACGTAAATAAATTAAACTCGCTATTGAAATGCTATAGATTTAGTGGTATAATTTAATTATCAATTCTTGGAGGCTACTATGCAAAACCGCATTATTGAAAAAGGCAAACTTCTTGATGAAAACGGCAATATCCGCGAGCCCGGATATGCTAAATCATATCTACTGGAATACAACCGCGAAGACGTAAAAGCGCCTAAGTGGAGACTTAAAGAATGGGATTACTACTACGTCGGCAACGACGATTACGCCATATGCCTTACCATTTCCGATATGGGATATATTGGAGCAATGAGCGCAACCTTTATCGACTTCAAAGTCCCCGACCAAATAACAAAGAGTAGCGTTTTCCTATTCCCTATGGGCAACCTACATATGCCTAACACCACGCTAAAAGGCGACTCGGTATGCAAAAACGGCGACGTGGAAATGAGTTTTGTTAACGACGGCAATACCCGTCACTTGTTTGGTAAATACCCTAACTTTGGTAAAAACGGCGAAGAACTTTCCTTCGACTTCATCCTTTCCGACAACCCCGGAGAATGTATGTTTATCGCAACCCCCTTTGATAAACCCAAATACTTCTATTACAATGCAAAAATAAATTGCTTGAGCTGTAAAGGCGAATTCCGCCTAGGCAAAAAGGTTTATAATCTTGACGATGCGCTCGGCACTCTCGACTGGGGACGCGGTGTTTGGACCTATGACAATACTTGGTATTGGGGTAGCTTGCAAAC
>JAZRAN010000127.1:0-3684 GCA_045634605.1 Candidatus Stercoripulliclostridium sp.
ACGCAAGATATAAGCTCCGCGAAGACGTATCATTCCGCCTTCCACCAAGCGCTTATACTTAGGCGGAGGAACGAGCGCAAAGTCCGTATCTTCAATGTAAATTTCTTTCGTCAAAACCACTTTATGGGTTCCCGAATTCTCGTTATTGGGATTATCAACTACGTTAAACGTTTGCTCTTCGCCGTCGGCCATATTGTCTATTACAACCTTCAAAGGACGCTCTACAACCATAGCTCTGTCTGCGTTTACGTTAAGATATTCTCTTACGCAGAACTCAAGGAGCGCAGGGTCAACTTCGCTGTTCGCTTTAGCTACGCCAACGCGAGCGCAAAAGTCCTTTATGGCTTCTGCGGGATATCCCCTTTCTCTCATACCGCTAAGGGTAGGCATACGGGGGTCGTTCCAACCTTCTACGTGTCCGTTTTCTACGAGTCTTTTTAGGTAACGCTTGCTCATTATGGTGTTCTTTATATTAAGACGAGCAAACTCTATTTGTCTTGGGGGATTTACGAATTCACATTGTTCGCATACCCAATCGTATAAAGGACGATGGTCTTCGAATTCCAAAGTACATATAGAGTGCGTTACGCCGTCAAGAGCATCGCCTATTGGATGAGCAAAGTCGTACATAGGATAAACGCACCATTTATCTCCCGTGCGATGATGATGAGCCCTAAGAATACGATATATAACGGGGTCGCGCATATTCATATTGGGGCTTGCCATATCTATCTTTGCGCGCAAAACCTTGCTACCATCAGCATACTTACCTTCGCGCATTTCACGGAAAAGGGTAAGGTTTTCTTCTATCGTACGATTGCGATACGGACTTTCCTTTCCGGGTTCTTTTAGCGTACCACGCGTTTCTCTAATTTGGTCTGCATTATAATCGCAAACGTATGCAACGCCTTTTTCTATGAGTTTTACTGCAAAATCATAGGTTTGCTCAAAATAATCACTTGCATAAAGTTCTTTATCCCACTTGAATCCCAACCACTTGATGTCTTCCTTGATGGACTCAACGTATTCAACGTCTTCTTTCGTGGGGTTAGTATCGTCAAAACGAAGGTTGCATAGGCCGTTAAACTTTTCCTTTATGCCAAAGTTAATGCATAGGCTCTTGGAGTGTCCAACGTGCAAATATCCGTTAGGTTCCGGCGGAAAACGGGTATAAATAAGATTATGCTTACCGCTTTCAAGGTCGCTTACAATGATGTCTTCAATAAAATTAGAAGGTTCGTAATTCATATATTGCTCCAAAGTATTGATTTCTATTTACCGCATTGACATTTGCGGGGGAATGTGAGTTTATCGCTTTCGACCACCATAATATCGCCTTTTTGCTCAAAGCCGAACTTCAAAAAGTAATCGTCCACGTATTCGGAAATTATATAATCGGTTACGTCTATAAAAATATTCATAAGGCTTCTGGTAAAAAAGTCTCCGTATCCTTTACCACGATACTTTTCCAAAAGACCAACCGATACTATTCTCATTTCTTCGCCCGTCACTTTTAGTTTAGCTATTCCTACGGGCTCGTCCTGTACGTATAATAAATACCCAACGTCCCCTACCATATCTACGCCGAAAATGGCGTTATTGAGAAGGTTGAGTAGTTTTTTATCGTTACTCGCGCCAAGTGAAAGCATTAGTTTTCTCCTTTCGCTATATTGCTTTCCGCAACTTGTTCATAAGTTTTTTCGCCACTCTCTATTTGGTTTAGTTGATCAAGCGCTTGTTGAACTTCGCTTCTCTTTAACTTGCAAGTAGAGAATATCAATAAGCCTGCTCCTACTGCGAGAATAACGCCAATACACATTACCCAACCAAGATTTGCCGCTACTTGTGGGGTTTGGGTGGTACTGCCTTCTTGGAAACCTATTACGTCAAGCATAACGCCAAGTACTGCGTTAGAAATCGCTTGACCCGTCTTATTCGCAAACGTTAGGAATCCGGAGTAAGTTGCCGTCTTATCTTCTCCGCTTCTTACCTTTTCTATTAAAACGATATCACCTATCATCGCAACAGGCAAGCTATATAGTACGCCCGTACCAAAACCTGCTAGCATCAAAGGCGGACACATAATTAGAGCATTCCAAGTTCCCTTATGAATAAGCTCTATAAACGGAGCGCGGAAAATAAACATTATTAGAAGAAGAAGGCATCCGACAAAACTTATACATTGACCTATAATAATCGCCTTGCGTTTGTCATATTTTTTGGAAATATACATCCAGAAAGGTTGACCGGCTATCGTCATAATGAACAAACTTGCCATTATCATATACATTTGGAACTTCGTTGTTTCAAACGTAAAGGTAAAGACGTTAAAGCCTACTGCAATAAGAATAGATGCGGATACCATAGAAACCATATAACCTATGGTTATACCGCGGAAGTTTTTGTCTTTTAGGGCGCCAAAGAAATTGACGAACATCTTCTTTGTCGAGCGTATGCTTATAGGGCTAGCCTTATCTTTCTTTGCAAGTTCTCTTAGTCTTGGAACGTGGCTATAAGTACAAATTACCATAAATATGCCGAATAGCACGCAACAAGCGCTAGTTAAATAACCAAAGTTAAGATATCCTTGGGGATTAAATCTTCCGTCAACGAGTTCGCCCGCTTCGTTTACAAAATCGGTTTGGAAGACTCCTATTAGTAGCGTAGGAAGAAGTATTCCCAAAATGGTAAAGACGGATTTTACGATTTGTATATTCGCTCTCTCGTTATAGTCGTTGGACATATCGAGCGAAAGCGCCGCTACTGGCGTTTGGAACATAGTGGTAAAAGTTCTAAGCATTATTATGCAAAGCATAAACCATACCATTTTTAGAACCGGCGAAAAGCTCATCGGCACCGACCACAATAAAACGTTTACAATGGTCATACCTATCGTTCCTATCAAAATATAAAGATGGCGTCTACCAAAAAATTTGTTGCGCGAATTATCGCTAATAAATCCCATTACCGGGTCGGTAAGAGCATCCCAAACGGTACCTATTGCAATAGCGATACCCATCAACGTACCGCTAACTCCCATTACGGTGTTGCCAAAGAACAACATATATGATGAGAACGTGTTTGCAACAAGACTATACCCTAAATCCCCAAAACCTAACGAGAGTTTTTGGGCAGTGGTAACCATTTTCTTTTGCTTTACAACTGAATTTTTCATATTGAGATTATAACACACTAAAATTGCGATTACAATGTTTTTATAGAATTTATATATTATATATATAAAATTTAGTATGTCGTAAGGCGAAAATTTGAATTTTAGGCAATAAAAAATCGCCTATCGGCGACAAAAAAGGAGAACGATTTTAGTACCTATATTGAACAGAACAGTATGTCGAGAAAGTTTAGGCACTCGGCATTACCCGTTAGTGCGACTAGCGATTGCTCGTTAGCCTCGACAGGTTGCAGATTTCTCTGCTCCTTAAAAGGAGGTGATCCAGCCGCACCTTCCGATACGGCTACCTTGTTACGACTTCACCCCAGTCATTGATCTTACCTTAGGCGGCTGCCTCCTTGCGGTTAGCGCACCGACTTTGGGTACTCCCAACTCCCATGGCGTGACGGGCGGTGTGTACAAGACCCGAGAACGCATTCACCCCGACATTCTGATTCGGGATTACTAGCAACTCCGACTTCATGTGGGCGGGTTGCAGCCCACAATCCGAA
>JAZRAN010000128.1:0-2399 GCA_045634605.1 Candidatus Stercoripulliclostridium sp.
GTCAACGTATACGGAGTGAAGGTTGTCGAGTTCTTCATCTCTGCGGATTGCGTTCATGTCTGTATAGATGCCTTCGCCTGCACTAAAACCATATTCACGAAGAGCTACTCTCTTCCACTTTGCAAGAGAGTGTACGATAGCTGCTTGTCTGCCGTTTTCCTTTATGTCGAAAGCTACCGCTCTCTCTACGCCGTTTAGGTCGTCGTTCATGCCCGTCGTGGGGTCAACAAACAAAGGCGCAGATACTCTCTTTAAGTTGAGAGCAAGACAAAGTTTGTCTTCAAACGTGCGCTTTAGTATTCCTATTGCGGTTTGGGTATCGTATATGCCAAGCACCGCTTTGTAGCCGTCGGGCGTAATAACCTTACTCATATTTATTCTCCGCTTTCGCTATTATAGTGAGCCTACCGTTCTTGGGAACATTAGGGTGTCACGAATGTTTTGTATGCCGGTAATATACATTAGCATTCTATCAAATCCAAGACCAAATCCGGAGTGGGGAACGCTACCATACTTGCGGGTATCAAGATATGCTTCGTATCCTTCGGTGGGCATACCGCGTTTTTCCATAGCGGACAAGAGTTTTTCCATATCCCATTCTCTTTCCGAGCCACCTATGATTTCGCCAAGTCCCGGTACCAATAGGTCGGTTGCGGCAACGGTCTTGCCATCTGCGTTTTGCTTCATATAGAAGGACTTGATGTCCGCAGGATAGTCAACAATGAATACGGGCTTGCCAAGATATTCGTCGGCAAGATACTTCTCGTGTTCGGTTTGGAGTCCCAAACCCCATTCTACAGGATACTTGAATTCCTTTCCGCTCTTCTTTAAGATTTCTACCGCATCGGTGTAGGAAAGACGAGCAAAGTCGTTGGAAAGAACCTTTTCTAGTTTTTCTATTAGTCCTTTTTCTACCCATTGGTTAAAGAATGCGATTTCATCGGGGCAGTTAGCAAGCACGTCTTTGATGATGTACTTTATGAAGTCTTCTGCGATTTCTATAATATCGTCGATTTCCGCAAAACATACTTCCGGCTCAATGTGCCAAAACTCCGCTAGGTGACGGGGCGTGTTGCTGTGCTCCGCTCTGAACGTAGGTCCAAAAGTATAAATCTTACCAAGTCCCATAGCAGCCATTTCGCCTTCCAATTGAGCAGAAACGGTAAGGCCCGCTTTCTTTGCGAAGAAATCGTTTGCGTAGTATTCTTCTTCCGTATTAAATTCCGTCTTCCAATCGTGAGTGGTTACTCGGAACATTTCGCCTGCGCCTTCGCAGTCACTGCCGGTAATGATAGGAGCGTGAACGTATTTGTATCCGTTTTCACCAAAATATCTATGTATGGCTTGCGCTAGTACGGAACGTACTGCAAATACGGACTCAAAATATCTCGTCCTTACACGCAAATGGGGTATGGTACGCAAAAATTCTACCGTGTGTCTTTTCTTTTGGAGCGGGAAATCCGCAGGACATACGCCCAAAACTTCAAGCGCGCTTACTTGTACTTCGTAGCCGTTTCTTTCCGACTCTACCAAAGAACCTTCCACCTTCAAGGAAGTTCCTACCGCCATAGCGTCCTTGAGTACGCTTTCGCCTAGTTTATCTTTATCAATTACGAGTTGCAAGTTCTTCAAGCAAGTGCCGTCGTTTAGTTCGATGAACGCTACGGCTTTACTATCACGAGCCGTTCTTACCCATCCGCATACGGTAACGCTACCGCTCAAATACTCACTGCCGTTATCTAGAATTTTCTTGATATCGATATGTTTCATTTTTCTTCTCCCAAAATGAATAATGTTGCTTTTTATTATTACAAATTTTTGCCGTAAAGTCAATAGTATATTAAAATAAATATACTATGCAATATCATTTTCTCGCATAAAATTTACGCCCTAGCGAAAAATTATAGTAAATAGTATCTTGAAATCAATTATAAGTAGTGCTATTATAGTATAAGTGGAGATTTTATGAGTAAACAAATTGAATATACGTCGCCTACAAAACTGCTTGATGAAAATGGCAACCTTCTCGCTAAAGGTTGGGCTAGACATAACCTTTTTGAGTATGAACGCCGTCTAGTAAAGCCACGCTTCCGCCTTAAAGAATGGGACTTCCACCAATTCTCCGACGGACAATATAAGGTGCTCGTTAACTTTTTTAACATCACCGTTGGAACTTCCGCCGCCGCTTCTATCCGCAATATCAAAACGGGTGAACTCATTGCGGAAAACGTAGTTATCATTCCCTTTACTCGCTCTCGCTATCTCCCGCCGGAAATCAGCGACCGCACCAATAAGTTGGTATTTGACGATAAGGGCATAAAAATGGTATATGACACCAACTTGGAAGAAGGTTATCGTCACGTTACCTTCGAAAGCGTATACAACGGCGAACCTATCAA
>JAZRAN010000129.1:0-4052 GCA_045634605.1 Candidatus Stercoripulliclostridium sp.
GACCATCCCGAAGTATACGAGAAGTCTACTCGTATTAGAAATGAGTTTGTAATCGCAATCGTTGGTACGGTTCAACCACGTGGAGAAAAGAACGTAAACAAAAATCTCCCCACCGGTGAAATAGAAGTTATAGTTGAAGAACTAAGAATACTTTCCGAAGCTGACACCCCGCCTTTTGCAATCTCTGACCTAGCAAACGTTGGCGAAACGCTAAGATATAAATATCGTTATTTGGACCTAAGAAGAAATTCTTTGCAATATTATCTCATCACTAGAGCAAAACTTGCTCAAGTAGTTAATAATTATCTTGCTAAGCATGGTTTCTTGAATATAGAAACTCCTATCCTAGGAAAGTCTACCCCGGAAGGCGCGCGCGACTATCTAGTACCTTCCAGAGTGCATCCTTCTAATTTCTATGCATTGCCCCAATCTCCCCAACTTTATAAGCAATTGCTTATGATTTCTGGTTTTGATAGATACTATCAAATAGCAAAATGTTTTAGAGATGAAGACCTTCGCGCAAATAGACAACCGGAGTTTACTCAAATCGATATCGAAATGAGCTACGTCGATAAAATCACCGACGTTATGTACGAAGTAGAAGGTCTTGTTAGAGAAATCTTCAAGGAAATCAAGGGTATTAAGCTCCCTAGACATTTCCGTCAATTAAAGTATAAAGACGCTATGGCTCGTTTTGGCTCCGATAAGCCCGATACTCGTTTTGGATTAGAACTTCAAGACGTTACAAAGATGGTAAAAGGTTGTGGATTTAGTGTGTTCGAGAATGCAACCAAGCGTGGATATAGCGTAAGAGCAATAAACGCAAAGGGTCTCTCAAAGATGACTAGAAAGGAAATCGATTCCTATCAAGACGTTGTAAGAGAATATGGCGCAAAAGGACTTGCTTACATTTCTATCAAGGAAGAAGGAATTTCTTCTCCCATCCAAAAATTCTTTGCTCCTGAAACCTTTAATGCACTAATCGAAAAACTAGGTGGAGAAACAGGCGATATATTGTTCTTTGTAGCAGATAAAGATAAAGTCGTTTATGATGCGCTTGGCGCATTGCGTCTTGCAATTGCAAAGAAGAACGGTCTCATTGATGAATCAGTTTACGACATCCTTTGGGTAACGGACTTCCCGCTATACGAGTATGACGAAGAAGAAAAACGCCTTGTAGCTATGCACCATCCCTTCACTAGCCCCAAAAACGAGCATTTGAAGTATCTTGATAAGAATCCTTTGAAGGTTTGCGCAAAGGCATACGACCTAGTTATTAATGGTCAAGAAGCGGGTGGCGGTTCAATTCGTATTAACGATAGGGGTATCCAAAGAAAGATGTTTGAAATGATATCTCTAACGGAGCAAGACATCAATGAAAGATTCGGTTACTTTGTAGAAGCATTCAACTACGGCGTGCCCCCGCATGGTGGTTTAGCGCTAGGTTTTGATAGAATGGTTATGCTTTTGACCGGAACGGACAATATTAAAGACGTTATTGCTTTCCCCAAGAATCAATCCGCAATTGGCTTGATGGAAGAATGTCCTTCAATAGTAGAGCAAAAACAACTTGATGAACTAGGAATTAAATTCTAATGAAAGAAGTAGGATTCGTACACAAAATTAAGGGTGGCACCGCAACTGTTAGATTTGAAAGAAAGACTGCTTGCGAAAATTGTAATATGTGCCTTAAACCGCGCGAAGAAATGTACGTTGAACTCAAACTTAAAAACTCACTTAATGCAAAAGTTGGGGATAAAGTTGAAGTAACAATGGGACAAAGAGCAGTACTTACGGCATCCTTTATTGTGTACGTTGTTCCGCTTTTAGTAATGGCGATAGCGCTAGGGGCAACCTTCAAGCTTGAACTTTGGATATCGCTAGTCGCATCTCTTGGAAGTCTTGCGTTGAGTTTCATTGGAGTTGCGCTAATTGATAAACTTATCATAAAGAAAAAAGCTGATTATTTGCCCGTAATGAGCGCAATAATTAAAGAAGACAATAATGAATTGGAAACGAATAAGGAGTGAATATGAAAATTATTGAAAGTAGTAACGAATTTAATAATTTGATAGCAAAAGATGGACTTTGTGTAGTAGATTTATTTGCAACTTGGTGTGGACCTTGCAGAATGCTTGCGCCTATTCTAGAGCAAGTTGCAGTTAAAACCGAAGGCAAATGCACGATTGCAAAAGTTGACGTGGACGAGCTCGAAGACGTTGCGATTGCATACGGAGTAAACACCATACCAACGCTCCTATATTTTAAGGCAGGAAAACTTTTAGAGAAGTCCGTAGGACTAAGAAGCGAAGAACAAATATTAGCAACGATAGAAAAATATATATAAGGAATAACTCGAATGATAGACTTAAGACCAGTTAAATTAGCTGACCCTGAATTGTATGAAGTTATAGTTAAAGAATTGCGTAGACAACAAAACAACGTTGAGCTTATTGCAAGCGAAAACTTTGTTTCATTACCTACGTTGACGGTAGCAGGAACCCATTTAACCAACAAGTATGCGGAAGGATATCCGGATAAAAGGTATTATGGTGGATGCGTTTACGTTGATATGGCGGAAAAGCTTGCAATAGAAAGAGCGAAGCAATTGTTTAACGTTAAATACGTAAACGTCCAACCACACTCTGGAAGTAGCGCTAACATACAAGTGTATTTTAGCCTTCTTGAAAATGGAGATACCATTTTAGGTATGGACCTTGCGCATGGTGGACACTTAACGCATGGTAGTCCCGTAAACTTTAGCGGTAGAAATTATAACTTTGCATTTTATGGAGTAGGCAACGATGGTTACATAGATTACGAGCAAGTGGAAAGAGTTGCTGTTGAGTCAAAGGCAAAATTGATAGTTGCTGGCGCAAGCGCATATCCTAGGGCAATAGATTTCAAGCGTTTTAGAGAAATTGCAGATAAAGTTGGCGCATACTTAATGGTTGATATCGCGCACATCGCAGGTTTGGTGGTAGCAGGGGAACATGAAAGCCCTGTTGATTACGCAGACGTAGTTACTACGACCACTCACAAAACGTTGAGAGGACCCCGTGGCGGTATGATTATGACTAACAACGAAGAAGTTGCTAAGCGTATTAATAAATCGGTTTTCCCTGGAACGCAAGGTGGACCTTTGATGCATATTATTGCGGCAAAAGCCGTTGCTTTCAAAGAAGCTTTGAGTGATGAATTCAAAGAATATCAAAAGCAAATAGTTAAAAATGCTAGTGTTCTTGCGAATACTCTAATGGCTGGTGGTATTAATCTATTTAGCAATGGTACTGATAATCACCTTATGCTAATAGATTTACGCGGTACCGGTGTCGCAGGAAAAGAGTTGGAGCATCTTCTTGACGAAGCTCATATTACTGCAAACAAGAACAGCATTCCCAACGATAATGCAAGTCCGTTTAATCCCAATGGCTTAAGAATAGGTACTCCCGCTGTTACCAGCCGTGGCATGAAAGAAGATGCTATGGTTGTTATCGGTGAATGCATTGTTGATATTATTAAGAATAAGGATGAAGCCGTAGAAAGAGTGGGTAATAGGATTAAGGAATTAACCGCGCAATATCCGCTTTACGAAAACGATTTCATTTTTTAAGGGGCATATGATGAAAGTTTATCTTGACAATTCTGCGACTACTGCATTGGATAAAGAAGTTTTGGAAGTAATGTTACCTTACTTTACTGAAACTTTTGGTAATGCCAGTTCTTTGCATTCATATGGAAGAAAGGCGTTAAAAGCAGTTGATGATGCAAGAGAAATAATAGCAAAATGCATAGGCGCAAAGGCTAGTGAAATTTACTTTACTTCCGGCGGAAGTGAGTCTGATAACTGGGCGTTAAAAGGAGTTGTAGGCGCATCTAAGCAAAAGCGTAAGCATATTATTACTTCCGCAATAGAGCATCCTGCAATAATGGATACTCTTGATGCCCTAAAGGTAAGGGGTGACGTAGACGTTACCTATTTGCCGGTGGATAAAGACGGCAGAGTGAGCGTTAAAGATTTGGAAGAAGCGGTTACCGATGACACAATTTTG
>JAZRAN010000130.1:0-3438 GCA_045634605.1 Candidatus Stercoripulliclostridium sp.
ACGGGAACTTCTTCATTGCCAACGTAGTTATAGTACTTGTCGCCAAACGTTCCAAGCGTAATATAAAGTACGCCGTTACCTTTGCCTACTTCTTGCTTTCCGTTGAGTTCGTTCTTAACTGCGTTGCCCTCTGCATCGATATAAGCGGTTTCGGTATAGGTGTGGTCGTGACCTGCAAGTACTAAGCTTACTTCGTTTTCTGCAAAAATCTTAGTAAGTTGCTTTCTCATTGCAACGATTTCGAAGTCGTTGGTGTGAGAGCCTACGGAGTAAATAGATTTGTGCATCATAACGACTTTATATTCCTTGTCGGTGCTTTGTAGGTCGTTGATGAGCCATGCGGTTTGTTCAGCTCCAAGGTTGCCGTCCTTGTCATAATCGTTGGTGTTAAGTACGGTGAAGTGAACGCCACTGTAATCAAAACTATAATATGCGCCGGTGGAGTCGTCTTGCTCGGGATAACTCAAACCATAGTGTAGTAGCAAGTAGTTGTAAGAATCCATAATAGCGTCTTCATCTAGCCATGCGTACTCAAACTTGAGTCCTTCTTCATCGGGCTTTTCGTAAGCATACTTATCGTGATTACCATTTGCTACAACGGTGGTGGTGTTTGCCCAATAAGGTTGCAATCCACCGTTTAGGTAGTATTCCCATTGTACCCAGTTGCGAGTGTTGTCTACTACGTCACCGCAGTTAATGATGAAATCGTATCCGTTAGCAAATACTTCTTCTACGTTTGCCATAATAGCTTCCGCGCTAACGTAAGGTTTGTTTGCCGAGCCTTGAATGTCCGTAATGAGAAGAAGTTCAAAGGCTTCGTTAGTATCGGGAGCAGTGGTTAGAGTATAAACTTCACTCCAGTATCCTAGAGCCTTGGAACCTACTCTATAACTATACGTAGTACCACTCTTGAGTCCCTTTAGACTTACTTGGTGTCTACCTACTTCTTTGTGCATAAGCGTTGCGTATACGCCTAGGTCGATATTAGCAGTAGTAGTTACGTATTTAGCGTATTCGCCTACTTCTTCTACCGCCTTGCTTGCATCAAATTCTTTGCCTTCTACGTATTGAATATCGGTACCCGTAATGGATTTGTCGGTAAACCAAACGATATTCTTGGTGGTTGTGGGGTCTTCGCCAAAGGTTACGGTAATCATGCCGGGGAGTTGTCTGCGAGCAACCGTAGGAGTCGTATCAAGAGCGCCTTCTACGTAGTTTGCGGAAAGTCTAGCGTCGTGCTTATATACGGTATAGCCGTCAAAGCTATTTTCCATATTTGCGGTTTCGTCAACCTTAAAGCTATATATAATTCCTTTTGCGATTTCGCCAAGGCTAGTGTACAAAGATTCCGTTACGTAGCTATCGATAAGGTGGTCGATAAACGCGCCCAGTCCTTCATTTCCTAAATCTATTCCTAAATCAACGCCTAATCCTGCAAGAAGGTCAAGAGCGCCGGGAACAAGGTCATCTAGAACAACTGCGTGAGGGTCGGTGTTCGCTTTGGGGTCAATAATCTTAAAGACGGTTTTAAGAAGGTTTACGTCGCTATCGCTCATACCTTTACCTAAATCGATAGGCATAAGGAGTCCTTTTACGATGCGGAGCAGCCCGCTTTCTTCATCAAGAAGAATATTGATGAGTTTTTCTACGTTAGTACCATCTGCAAATAGTTCCATTGCTTCTTTCATACCATCGTCTAGGTCTGCGTACGGAACGTCACGGCCACCTATATGGTCAAGGTATGCGTTGATAACGAAATCAAATAGTCCTAGTCCTTGACTATTTACCGGCATATAGAGAGCTTCTTGCAAGAGCTCGTCAACGTATCCGCAAAGCTTAGCGCCACGTTCCGTTCCCTTGAAGTCGGGGTTATTTCCTGCGTAGGTGTAGTCGGCAAGAACAACGTCTTCAAAGTGAATTACAAGGTTGTTGATGAGTACTTCCGCAAGGGGCTTAATCATATCAACGAAAGCGTTGCCTTCGGGTAACATTCCTGCTACCATTGCGCCTGCGTTACCGATAAAATCGACGTCAACGTAACTATAAACCATATTATCTACTATCTTGAGTAGAACTTTATTTGCGGAGTAGCCTGCTGCATCGGTAATGATAGTCTTACCCCCTTTAACTTCGATGAAGGGTTCAAGGTCGTATCTTGCAAAGTATGCGTCGTCGATATAACCCATTTCTACAAGGGAAGTAATATCTACGGTTTCAGTCTTTTTGATATAAGTGGAGAAGTTTTCTGCATAGTCTTCGCCTACCGAACCACGTTCAATCTTGGTATAACGTACTGCTGCATTATAGCCGGTGGCGGATGCGGTTTCTACGTCGGTAATAAGATTGCCGTTTAGGGATACACGAGATTCGATATCGTTTGCATGCATGTGTCCGCTATAAGAATAACGAACGCCTAAGTCTGCAAGGAAATCTGCCGTTTCAAAAGTATTGTAGTAAGTAAAGTCTTTAAGCAAGCTATCTTCACCGGTAAAGTGGGGAAGAACGTTGCGGTGAGAAAGTGACATCAAGTTCTTGCCGTCAAATTCCCCGGCGCTCTTCTTAGCAGACAAAAAGTCTTGGATGTTTTCATGCAAGATACCGCCTAGATGATGTTGGGTTTCTACCGTAGAAACACCATCGTCTATACCTACGACCACGTAATCTTTAAGCACGTTTGCAACGTAACTTATTTCGCCTTGGTCATAATCGGTAATTTCGCCGTTGATGAGTGCTTGCTCAGCGCCGTTTTCCACGTACAGCCATTCTATATCGGAAGTCGTTGCGGTGGTACTGTTTACAAACTTAATACCGCTAGTAGAGTTACCGCTTACGTAAGCATCGTCATAAGGGCAAAGATTGTTAGTAAGGTCTGCCTTAGTGTCATAATACGTTGCGATTTCTTCATCCGTTAGGTCGGGATAACCTAGTGAAGAATAAACCTTGGTCATATCGTATCTTGTTGCATTGGGAAGCAAACGAGCAGAACCATCTTGGCTATAATCAAAGGCTTCTTCGTTATAAAGGTCGTGGTTACCGAAAATTACAAAAATTTGGAAATCTTCATTGCCGTTTTCTCTAACTCTGTTTTGAGTTTGACGAAGAAGGTTTGCTACTTCTACGTGTGCTTGAATTTCGCCATCGGTGGTAAGGTCGCCGGTTACTACTAGGTAGTCGGGATTTTGCTCTACGATTTGTTCTAGAGCTTCCATTACGTAAAGATGGCTTTCTACGGTAAGCTTAGAAGAAGTGATTACCTTTTTGGAAAAATCGGTATCTCCACCCAAGTAGCCGTAGCTCAAAGGGAAATAGTGAACGTCCGTTAGGTGAGCGATGACGATTTCATCTTCTCCTACGAACTTTTCTTCTTCCGCAGTAGCAGTATTCTTGCCTAGGTTAAGGGACAAAACTCCCATAGTTACGGCAAGAGCCAGTAGTACC
>JAZRAN010000131.1:0-2308 GCA_045634605.1 Candidatus Stercoripulliclostridium sp.
AGTGACAAGACCTGTATCAAGGATGCTATTCCACCCCGCTCCCAAAGTCGATAGCGCGGTAGTACACATAGAAATTGACGATACAAGGCACGAAATCAATGACAAAGCGTTTTTGCAAAAGCTGATTAGGGCAGGATTCCAAATGAGAAGAAAGACGTTGGTCAACAATATTGGTTCGCTACTTGGCATAAGCAAGGATAGGGCAAAAGAAGTTTTGGTTTCTCTTGGTTACTCCGAGTCTATACGTGGCGAAGCGCTCTCCATAGACGATTATATTAAGATAGCGGACGCGCTCTCGGAATAGTCCATATAATATTAGGTATATAGTAAAATCTTCCGCATATTATAGTGTGGGAGATTTTTTTATGCTAATTAAAAAGACGATTGTATTAAGTGATGGAGCAAACGCAGTGGGGCATTTGAGCCTAGTTAGAGTAGGTAGCGAAACGGGCGCAAAACTAACCTTGACGAAGAGTTACGATGGCGCGTATATTGCGATTAAGCTAGGTAGTAAAGAGCAAGAAAACCACAAAATTTTAGGGCTACGCACGGAGTTTAAGCTAGGTGTGAATATGGAGCCTAACGATAAAATAGGCGCTCTCATTTTAGGTAAGGACGGAGTTATGGCAAGCGGTGGAATAAAGGAAATCGTAAGCAAAAAACTAAGTGAAGAAAAAGTGGAAGAAGTTGCGGAAAGTGTGGCGTTAGAGCAACCCAAAGTGGAAGAAACGGAGCCTAAAAGAGAAGAAACAACAGAGAGTGTGGTGGAAGAAAAGGGCGAGAATACGCGCGAAAGTTTGGTGGAAGAAGTAGTGGCAAATCAAGAAGCTTTGAAAGGGGAAGAGCAAGAAGAAACGGTAAAAGCGGAGTCTATAATTAGCCCCTTCAAGAGCGTAAAGGGGGAGAACTTTTATAGGAGCATAAAGGGAAAGCTAAACGAGATTATGACGGCTAACCCAAGGGAGAAAAAATTGGAAGAGCTTATTCCCGATTCCAAGTGGGTAAGGGTGTACTATGATAAGGGCGAGTACTACGTTGTGGGGGTACTGACGGAAGACGGAGAAGTTACCTTCCTTGCGTATGGAGTACCCGGTATAAAGAGCGTAAAACCCCCAAAGGATGCCGAAGAGCTTTGCGATTTTGTGGAAGTGGAAAGTAGCATAGGGGACGGATATTGGGTTATGTTTCAAAATGCAAAAAACGGCGAAATTATGAAGTCGATATAAGTTTAACGTTAAGGAGCAAATGCTCCTTAATTTTATTTTATATCATTAAACGATGATTAAAGGTTGCATTTTATAAATAGTAGTGTATAATAGATACTAACTACTTAGCGCTAGGGCGCGTGTATACTCAAGGAGAAAGAGATGGCAACTTCTATGATTTCCGTTAGTGGCGGAAGATGGAGCGCATATTTGATACTGGGGCTATTTATTGCATCGATGGTAGCCGTTAGTATACTTACTTCCAAGAAGTCGAGTTCATTGGACGGCTTTTTGCTAGGTGGCCGTGGTATAGGCGGTTGGATGAGCGCTTTTGGTTATGGAACGACCTATTTTAGCGCAGTTGTTTTTATTGGTTACGCAGGCACCTTTGGTATGTCGCTTGGTTTGGGCGCAGTTTGGATTGGCCTTGCTAACGCAGTAGTAGGATGCTTGGTTGCGTGGCTCGTACTTGCAAAGCGCACTCGCGATATGACGCAAGCACTTGACGCTAAAACCATGCCCGAGTTTTTTGAGAAACGTTACGA
This sequence comes from Candidatus Stercoripulliclostridium sp., assembly GCA_045634605.1. Taxonomy (GTDB): domain Bacteria; phylum Bacillota; class Clostridia; order Christensenellales; family DTU072; genus Stercoripulliclostridium_A. The sequence goes on from JAZRAN010000131.1 coordinate 1,751, forward strand.
TAGTAAACACCTAAAACTTTATTCCGCAATCGTTATAGCATTTTTTATTATTCCTTACTGCACGTCCGTATATCAAGGTATCGGCTATATAATTGAAGCCGTGCTTGGTATACCCTTCGTTTGGAGCGTCGTTATAATGGCGGTATTGGTCGGCGCATATTTGTTTGTCGGTGGCTTTTTTGCTAACGCGGTTTCCAACTTCATACAAGGCATAATCATGCTAATAGGCGTGGTTATAATGATAGTCCTAATGTTAAAAGCTCCGGAAGTCAACGGAATAGAAGGACTAAACAAGCTTATGGAAAGCGGATACGGATTTTTCCCGTCCACGGAAAGCGCAACGGGCAAATGGTTTGATGCGCCCGCAGTCCAACTAATATTCAATATTTTGCTTACGTCCATAGGTATTTGGGCAGTACCGCAATCGGTACAAAAGTTCTATGCAATCAAGAACGATAGGGCTATAACGCAAGGCACGGTAATATCTTTCGTGTTCGCATTGATAGTAGGCGGTGGCGCATATTTTAACGGCTCGCTTGCTCGTCTTTTCTATCCCGT
>JAZRAN010000132.1:0-5231 GCA_045634605.1 Candidatus Stercoripulliclostridium sp.
AGCGTTTGTATCGTTATAACCGCAGTAATACCCGCCGCCAACAATCTTGAGTATCTATCGCTCGCTAGGACGCTTATCTTAATACCGCTAAACACCAATACGGCATATACGCCAAGTACTATTACGCAACCTATAAGCCCAAGTTCTTCTCCTATGACGGAAAATATAAAGTCGCTCTCCGCAAACGGCAAATATAAGTACTTTTGTCTACTGTTAAAAAGCCCTACGCCGAATATACCGCCCGAGCCTAATGCGTAGTAGGATTGTATGAGTTGATACCCTTCTCCTTTAGGCGTTGCCCACGGGTCTACGAAAGCAACGAGTCTTTTTATGCGGTAAGGCTCTAGAAGTATAAGTACGGGTATTGCTATAAGCACAAAGCATACGGCAACGTATATATGTTTTTTCTTTATTCCCCCTACGAAAAGCATAACCATCAAGGACGCGCCTATTACTACGGTTATAGACATATTCGGCTCCAACATAACGGCTACGCAAATACATAGTCCGCATATTACCGGGACTATTAAGGACTTGATGCTTGTAGGCGGATGCTCGTCCAGATAGCCCGCAAGGAATATAACCAATCCGAACTTTGCTATTTCCGAACTTTGCAGGGTTATAAACCCTAGATTTATCCACCTTGTCGCGCCGTAACTGGATTGCCCTACTCCCGGTATAAAGAGTATTAGTAGCAATATGAGAGATACCGCGTATATTATCCACTTGTATTTTTTTAACCACTCTTTCTTTACCTTATAGCCTACGTAAGCGGTGACGACTCCCGCTATCAAGCCGTAAAGTTGCTTTTTGACGTAAAAGAAAGCGTCGCCCGTTTTTAACTCCGCAGAGTATGACGACGCCGAATATATCATTATCAGTCCAAAAAGCGCAAGAGCAAAGGTAGATACGAGTACGTTACGCTTTAAGCGCATATACCCTATTCTTAAAGTAATCTCCCCTTTCTTGATACCCGGAAAACCTATCAAAACTAGCGCTTGCGGGAGAGAATAGCACGGTATCTATGCCGTCCATAGAAGAAAGAAGGGCGACCGCGTCGTCTATGGTCTGAGTTATGCGTATATCGGTAAATCCTACCTTCATTGCGGAATCGTATATCTTTTCCGCATTAGCGCCACTTACCGCAACGTATTTGACTTTGCCGTATATCTCGTCGAAAAACTCGTAGAAGTCTTGCTTTTTATCACTTCCGCCCATTATTAACCCTATATTACCTTCTACCGTACGAATTGCAGACAGACAAGCTCCTACGTTAGTGCCTTTGCTATCGTTATAGAAACTTACGCCACCTACCGAGCCTACGAATTCTACTCTATGGGGAAGCACCCTATATTCCCTTACGAAAGCTTGCAGTTGCTCCTTGGTTGCGCCAAGTAGCCTTGCTACCGTCATAACCGCCGCCATATTAAAGCGATTATGCTCGCCCCTAGCTCTACTCTCCCTTACGCTTATTAGCGGTTGACCGAGAAGATAAAAATAATTGTCCTTTACCGTTACGTCGCCCTTTTGCTCCTTTGAACTTACCCACTTTATAGTAACGGGTAAACGCTTGGCAAGTTCTCGTATTTGCTTTACGTCATAATTAAGGACGGCAAAGTCCGTTACGCTTTGCGCGTTGAATATACGCTTTTTGGCGTTAAAGTAGTCGTCGTAACTATCGTATCTGTCAAGATGGTCGGGAGAAAGGTTCAAAAATAGCGCAAACTTAGGTCGCATAGTATAAGTGCGCTCAAGTTGGAAGGAAGAGCATTCTATTACGGCGTACTCTATATCTTCGCCGTCGAGAACTACCTGCGATACGGGATAACCGATATTGCCCATAGTTTTTACCTTTTTGCCCATTATCTTTAACGCCTTTTCCAGCATATCGACGGTGGTGGTTTTTCCGTTAGTGCCGGTTACGGCTATTACAACGCAATCTTGTAGTTGACTTACGCCAAGTTCAAGTTCGCTTATTACTCTTATTCTTCTTTCTTCCGCCCCCTTTACTACGGGATGATTGTAGGGTATGGATGGGGAAACGACTACTAAGTCTAAGTCTTCGTATATTTCTTCCCCTTTGTCTTTATAGTTACTTTCAAATTCCAAATTGTCGTCGTATAGACGGACGGCGTACCCTAGTTTGACGAGTAGGTTTTTTGCCGATATGCCACTTGATTGTATTCCCATTACTAAAGCCGTTTTCATATACACTCCTAGATGATTATTAGAGCGGTTACGCCCGCAATTAGCGTTATTATTGCGTAGTATCCTACGATTTTACTTTCGTTTACGCCCTTCAACTCCAAATGATGATGGTAAGGCGCCATTAAGAATATGCGCTTTCCACGAGCCTTAAAGCTTATTACTTGCAGTATGACGGAAAGACAACTTATTACCATTACGATACCAACGAGAGCGCTGAGTAGCGGATTTTTTATAAATAGCGCTTGGGTTGCAGTAAATCCACCGAGAGCAAGCGAGCCTGTATCTCCCATAAAGATTTTTGCCTTATGAGAATTAAACCATAAAAACGCAACTACTCCGCCTATTACGCAAACGGAAAGGAAAGCAAGATGCTTTAACTCTTCTGCGTACAGCGTTTTCCCATACTGAACGGCATCTATATACTCTATGAGTATAACTATGGTAAAGAAGGTGGAATATAACGCAGTAGTCGTACCCGCTAGTCCGTCTAGTCCGTCGGTAAGGTTTACGCCGTTGGATAGAGCAAGAAAGACTATTACCGCAAATGGAATATAAAAGCTCTTCATATCCCACTCTCCAAGCGAAAAGTTGAGCGCTATCTTGGAGCCGATATACTCGCTCTTGTAGGTAAAAACCGCAGTTACTATGGCAACTCCAAGTTGGAATATTATTTTTTGATACGCCCTAAGCCCTTTATTGTCTTTTAGTCGCACTTTTATGAAATCGTCCAAAAAGCCTATCACGCCATAGGCAAGCGTGACCACGAGCGCAGTACGAGCCAAAGAGTATCCAAAGCCACCGAATACCGCAGTTACTATGACTACCGCTAGGAGAAATATTAGTCCGCCAAACGTCAAAGTACCGCTTTTTTCATCGTGTTGAGTGACGTATTTTAGGGTAGTTTGCCCCGCTTTTAGCCTTCTTGCAACGCTCATTACCACGGGCGCAAGGAGCATACCCGCAAGAAAGGTAGAAATAAAACCCAGTGAGAAAAATTTTATATCACTCATAATTACACCGCCTGAACGACTCCAAAACTTCCGCCCTATCCGAGTATGGAATCTTTACTCCGTTTACTTCCAAATACTCTTCCGCCCCCTTACCTGCAATAACTACGGTATCACGCGGACTAGCGGTGGTTACGGCATAGTTTATTGCGTGCGAGCGGTCTAGTATGGATATGTAATCTCGGCTTATTTCCTTGTGTCCGTCTTCTATTTGCTTTATGATATTCAAGGGGTCTTCGTACCGTGGATTATCGCTTGTTATTTCCGTAAAATCGGCAAGAGTACCTGCAATTTTCCCCATTATCGAGCGTTTTTTATCATCACGATTGCCACCGCAACCAAACACTAAAATAAGGCGTCCTTCCGTAATTTTTCTTGCGCTCTCCAGCAAGTTTTTGAGCCCGTCGGGAGTGTGGGCAAAATCTATTATTACCCTTTTGGTCTTTCCTAAAATATTAAATCTTCCCGGCACTTCTTCCATAGTATAAAACGAGCGCAAAATGACTTCCGTACTTACGGAAAGAAGTCGCAAAACGGTTATGGCGGTAAGCGCGTTGTACAAATTAAAATCGCCGATAAACGGTGTTTTTAGTTCGAAAACGTCGTCAAAACAGTTGATTATGGCATTGGTTTCTCGCTTGGTATCGTAGTCTATTGCGAATACGTCGCTTGGGTTTTTTAGTCCGTAGGTCGCAAAGGGAGTCTTCGTTTCCCTAATGATTTCTATGCCTAACGAATCGTCTATATTTATTACTTGGAAGGAAGAAAACTCCTTGCTGAAAAGTCGTTTTTTGGCTCTCTTGTAATCACTCATATTGCCAAAAAAATCAAGATGGTCTTGGGTGAAATTAGTGAGAGCGACTACTTCGAATTTAATACCTTTTAGTTTGCGAAGTTCAAGGGCGTGCGCGCTAACTTCCATTACCACGTACTCTATGCCGGCAAGAAAGGCTCGACTGAATATTCTATGCAAATCTATTGGGTCGGGAGTAGTCAAGGTATCAACGAGTTTTACTCCGTTAAAAAACACTCCGAGCGTACCTATGGTAGCAACGGACTTGCCTGCAGTAAGTAACGTATCCCCTATCATTTTGGTTACCGTAGTCTTGCCGTTAGTACCCGTAACGCCGATTATTTTGAGTTCTTTGTGAGCGTTATAGTAAAAGTTTGATGAAACGAGAGCCATAGTTTCCCTTGCGTCTTCTACTATAATTTGAGTTAGTCCACACTTTAGCGCGCACTCGGTAACGACTGCGACGGCGCCACTTGCTTCGACGTCGGAAATATAGTTTGAGCCGTCGTGAGAGTACCCCCTTATCGCAAAGAACAAACTACCTTTTTTGCACTCGCTTGAGTTTATGCAAAGGTCTTTTATATCAAGATTTTCATCGTAACGTAAATATTCTTTTACGCTAACGCCCGAAAGCAACTCTTTTATCGTCATACCTACTCCTTAAAAAATACTCTTGAATATTTGTCCTACGTAAGGAGCGGCAACGAGTCCGCCGTAATACGCGCCGATAGGCTCGTCTACCACTATGAGCGCAATATATTTGGGGTTTTCCACAGGAGCGAAACCTACGAAGGTGGAAACGTACTTCCCCCTAGCAATAGCTCCGTTTTCATACTTTTGGGCAGTGCCCGTCTTACCACCCACTCTAATTCCTTCCACACTAGCGCTTTTGCCCGAGCCGACAAGTACGACTTGCTCCAAGGTAGTGCGCATAATGGCGGACGTTTCTTCCTTTATTACACGCCTTTTTACTTGATTTTCTGCAAGTTTTGTAGTGTTCCCCGCATAATCGGTAACGCTTTCCGCAATATAGGGAGTGACGAGTTTACCGCCGTTTATAACTGCGTTACAAGCCGTCAAAAGTTCTATGGGCGTTACTGCCACCGCTTGACCAAAGCCTATTCTTGCTAGGTCTACGGGCTTTACCGACTCCCTTTTTATGCTGAGCCCGCTACTTTCACCACCGATATCTATACCGGTTTTTTCCATAAGCCCAAACGACT